>JAABPT010000107.1 GCA_011391855.1 Burkholderiales bacterium | reverse complement strand
AGCATCACCCCGCCCAGCACCACCATCAGGCCGTGGCGCGCCCGTTCAGGCAGCGCCCGCGGCAGGAAGTCGATGCTCACCAACTGCCCTTGCTGCACCAGCAGCGACAGACCGAACAGCGTGGCGAAGACCAGCAGCTGCACCGAGATTTCCTCGGCCCAGAAGATGGGTGCGCTGAAGAAGTAGCGCAGCACCACCTGCACCATCATGATGCCGGCGATGGCCGCCGTCAGCGCAACGACCAGGCCGCGTTCGGCCACGGCCAGGCCGCGGTCGACGCGTTGTATCCATTCGAAGATCATCCGGGGCTCCTTGGCAGTCGGGCGGGCGTGGCGTGCTCGGAAGCCGGATCAGAGATCCTTGGCCTGCTTGTAGAAGTCGGCGATGAGCAGTTTCTTGGCCGTGTACTGGTCGCGGATCTTGGCGCCCACGGCCTGGAACGACTTGATGTCCGGGTTGGCCACCACCTTGGCGCCATCGGCCTTGGCCTTGGCCAGGTTGTTCACGTCGGCGTCGATGGCGGTCTGGTAGCCCCACTTCTCGGCGCCGGCCACCACCTTGGTGATCATGTCGCGGTCCGCCTGCGAGCGCGTGCCCCACCACTTCTTGGACACCACGATCACGGCCGGGAAGGCCATGTGGCCGGTGAGCGTGAGGTTGGGCGCCTGCTGGTGGAATTTCAGGCCGACCAGGGCGTCCAGGTCCACGTCCACCGCATCCAGCAGCTTGGTCGTCAGGGAGGGAGCCACCTCCGAAAGCGGCATGGCCGTCGGCGCGGCGCCGTTGGCATTCCACCAGTCGTTGTAGATGGGGCTCGGGAACGAGCGGATCTTCTTGTTGGCCAGGTCCTTGGCCGACACCACGGGCTGCAGCGACAGCACGTGGCGCATGCCGGCGAAGGCGTAGCCCAGGCCGACGAGTCCATGCGCGTCCAGCCGCTTGAGCATCTCCTGCGCGGCCGGCGTGCCGGCGGCGCGCGAGGCGTGCGCCACGTCCTTGAAGACATAAGGCAGCGACCAGCCGAGGAAGGACTCCTCGCGGTTGGCCAGGCCGCCCACCGTGAAGATGCCGAATTGCTGCGCGCCGGCCTGCATCAGGTTGATCATCTGTGCCTCGTTGCCCAGCTTTTGCAGCGGGCTGACGGCCATCTTCATCTTGCCGCCCGAGGCGGTGTCCAGGTCGGTGGCAATCTTTTCCGACACCTGGTGCCACACGTGCGTGGGCGGCGTGATGTGGCCCAGCTTCAGGGCCTGGGCGTGGGCGCCTGCGGTGGCGGCGCCGAGGGCGGCCGCGGCGAGCAGGGGCAAGGGCAAGAATTTGGCGAGTTTCATGTCAGTCTCCGGAAGAAGTAGGCAATGGCGTGGCCGGGGCCCGGCATGCAGCCGGGTCCGTTTGGGTTTTCTTGAAGGTGCGGTGGGGTCTACTCGGCCGGGCCGATGTCCAGCGTGATCTCGCCCACGCCTGCGACGTGGCCCGTGATGCGGTCGCCCGACACCACCGCGCCCACGCCTTCGGGGGTGCCGGTGTAGATCAGGTCGCCGGGTTGCAGGTGATAGAAGAGCGACAGGTCGGCGATGATCTCGCGCACATTCCAGATCAGCTTGTCGACGTCGGACTTCTGCTTGGTTTCGCCGTTGACTTCGAGCGCGATTTCGCCGTGGTCGATGACCACGCCGGGCATCGGCACGATCTCGGCGCACACCGAACTGTGCTCGACGTCCTTGCCCAGGTCCCAGGGCCGGCCCTTGTCGCGCGCCACCAGTTGCAGATCGCGGCGCGTCATGTCCAGCCCGGCGGCGTAGCCGTAGATGATCTGGTGCGCGTCGTCGGCCTTGACGCGAAAGCCCGGCTTGCCGATGGCCACCACGAGTTCCATCTCGAAGTGGAAATTCTTCGTCTCGCTTGGGTAGGGCGTGGTGGCGCCGCTTTCCAGCAGCGTTTGCGGCGACTTGGTGAAATAGAACGGCCGCTCGACCGACTTGTCGACCGGCTTGCCCATTTCCACCGCATGCGCGTGGTAGTTGCGGCCAACGAAGAACAGGCGGTTGATGGGCAGGCGTTCGGCCTTGCCGCGCACGGGCAGCGACAGCACGGGCGGCGGGGCCCAGAGGTAGGAGGTCATGCGAATCCTTGAAAGTGGGGGTGCGTAGTGGAGGCGCCGGCGTTCAATCGCGGACTTCGAACACGCCCAGCTTGCGGTGCAGCGGCGACTCGTCGGCGATGAAGACGAAGGCGGGCTCGCCGGCCGACAGGTTCTTCAGCGTCACCGCGGTGTAGCCCGGGGCGCAGCAGGTGTCGGCGGCTTCCAGCGTGAAGCCCTGGTCGGCGATGGCCACCGAAGAGCGGCCCTCGATCTGGTGGAACACCATCGCCGGCGATCGCATCGGCAGGCGCAGCGTCTGGCCCGGGCGCAGCATCAGCGCGTAGAAGCCGAGGATGTTCTGTGCGTCGGCGCCGGTCTCGGGGTTGGTGTAGGTGAGCTGCACCGCTTCCAGTTCCGGCCGGTCGGCGGCCAGCGCCAGCAGCGAAGCGCGCGCATCGGCCCAGGGGTAGCGCAGCATCGGGTAGGCCTTGTCGCCGCGGGTGAACACCGGCGTCGGCACCAGGCCGCCGCGGGCGTAGGCGCGGTCGCCGCGGCCCGGCACGACGGTCTGGCGCTCGCCGTCGACGTGGTAGCTGGCCTCCATGTAGTAGACCAGCGGCAGGTCGAGCACGTCGAGCCAGACCACCGGCTCGCTGCCGTCGTGGCCGTGCTCGTGCCACAGGCCTGTGGGCGTGAGGATGAGGTCGCCGCGGCTCATGGGGCATTTCTCGCCGCCGACCGTGGTCCAGGCGCCCTCGCCTTCGACCACCATGCGCACGGCATTCGGCGTGTGGCGGTGCGACGGCGCCCACTCCCCCGGCAGCAGCAGCTGCATGCCCAGGTACATGGCGGCGCTGGCTTGCATCTTCTCGAGGCCGTGGCCGGGGTTGGCCAGCACCAGCACGCGTCGCTCGGCCTTCTCGATCGGCGTCAGCTCGCCCGCCTGCAGCAGCAGCGGGCGCAGCTTCTGGTAGGCCCAGTGCGTGGCCTGGGTGCGGCGCGTGGGCACGTGCGGCGGCAGCACGGCGCGCAGGCTGGGCCACAGCGGCACCAGGTTGAGCGCCGTCAGTTCGTCGCGGTAGGCCTGCGGCAGGTCTTCCAGTCGGCCCAGGGTGGTGAAGCGGTCGTTGTCTTGCATTTCAGTCTCCGAGTGGGGACCTCAGCCATTGCGGTGTCCGAGGTCGTGAAGATTTCGTCGCGAGCGGGTCGAGCCTGGGTCGAGCACCGCAGCCGTACACCCGTACGGCGAGGAGCGCAGGCCCTGGATCGGCCCGCGCAGCAGAAAGATTCACGGCCTCAGGCAGTTGCCCACGTTCCAGCCGTACAGCCATTCCAGCGCGTCGTAATAGCGCTCGGGCGTGCGGCCCTGCCACAGGCTGTTGCGCACCAGCCGCTCCACGCCCTTGGCGTGGTACAGCCGGCCCATCTCGCGGCCCGACAGCACGATGCGCGCGGTGCGGGCGATGCGCGAACGCTGGTACAGGTCCAGCGCCGCGGTCCAGTCGTTGCTTTTCACGCGCAGCGCCTCGCCCAGCGTCACCGCGTCTTCCAGCGCCATGCACGCGCCCTGCGCCATGTACTGCGTGGTGGGGTGCGCGGCGTCGCCCAGCAGCGTGGTGCGGCCGTAGGTCCACTGGCCAATGGGCTCGCGATCGGCGGTGGCCCAGCGCTTCCAGGTCTTGGGCAGGTCGATGAGCTGGCGCGCCTTCGGGCAGATGCCCTGGAAATAGCTCTGCACCTCTTCCTTGCTGCCCTCGGTGACGCCCCACTCCTCCTTCTGGCGGCTGTGGAAGGTGACGACCACGTTGTACTGCTCGCCGCCGCGCAGCGGGTAGTGCACCAGGTGGCAGTTCGGGCCGGCCCACAGGCTGGCCGCGTTCCACTGCAGGTCGGCGGGGAAGTCCTTCTTGTCGACCACCGAGCGGTAGACCACGTGGCCGGTAACGCGCGGCGGGTCGCCCACGTACTGCTCGCGCACCACCGACTTCACGCCGTCGGCGCCGACCAGCGCCACACCGCGGTAGGCATTGCCGTTCTGGTCGTAGGCGGTGACGCCGCTGGCGTCCTGCGCCACGTTGACGATGCGCGTGCTGGTGCGGAATTCCACGCGGCCGGTCTCCTGCGCGCCTTCCAGCAGCGACAGGTGCACGTCCACGCGGTGGATCACCGCGTAGGGGTTGCCGAAGCGCTGGCGGAAGGCCTCGCCGGTGGGGATTTCGCCGACCAGGCTCTCGTCGATGGCGTCGTGCATCACCATGCGGTCGGTGAACACGGCGCGGCTGCGCGCCTTGTCGCCGACGCCCAGGGCGTCGAAGGCGTGGAAGGCGTTGGGGCCGAGCTGGATGCCGGCGCCGATCTCGCCGATCTCGGGCGCCTGCTCGAAGACCTGAACCTGGAAGCCGCGGCGCACCAGCGCCAGCGCCGCCGCCAGGCCGCCGATGCCGCCGCCGGCCACCAGCACGGGGAGAGAGGATGTCGCTGCGCTCATGTCGGGGTTCCTTTCGATGGAGTGCATATCATCAGTACACTGATCGTCAGTATAGAATCCGGAGTCCGGAGCGCATCTAGGGAAAACCCTGAATCCGGTGCTGACGCAAGAACACGCCGAGCGCAGTCGTCAGCATGCCCATCATCAGCACAGTGATACTATGGCGCGAGCCCTTCCTGGGCGGACACCGAGACATGATGAGCAAGCAGAACCGGTCCGGCGCCGCGGCGCCCGTCGACCTTGAATCCCTGCCCGGCCACTACATCCGGCGCTTGCAGCAGATCGCGGTGGCGATCTTTCTGCACGAGACCGAAGAGCACGGCATCACGCCAGTGCAGTACGGGGCGCTGCAGACCGTGTGCAACACGCCAGGCATCGACCAGCGCACACTGGCACGCAGCATCGGGCTGGACACGTCCACCATTGCCGGTGTCGTGGATCGGCTCGAGGCGCGCGGCCTGCTGGTGCGCAACACCACCCCCGAGGACCGGCGCGTACGGCTGCTGTCGCTCACCGAGGAAGGCCATGCGCTGCTCAAGGCCCTGGCGCCGGCGATGCACCGGGCGCAGGCGCGCATGCTGGAACCCCTGCCGCCGCGCGAGCGCGATCAGTTCATGCGCATGCTGCGCCAACTGGTGGCCGCCAACAACGCCGAGAGCCGGGCGCCGAGCGACGCCTGAGGGCCTCGCGCCCTCGATCGATCAGCTCAACGCAGCGGCCGCGCTCAAGCCGCCACCGGCTGGCGGATCAGGTGGTCGAACGCCGCGAGCGCCGCCTTCGAACCTTCGCCCGCGGCGATGACGATCTGCTTGAAAGGCACCGTGGTCGCGTCGCCGGCGGCAAACACGCCCGGCGCGCTGGTGGCGCAGTGCGCGTCGATGATGATCTCGCCGTAGCGCGACAGCTCCAGGCTGCCCTTCAGCCATTCGGTGTTGGGCACGAGTCCGATCTGCACGAAGACACCGGCCAGTTCCACCGCATGTTCCTGGCCCGAGACGCGGTCCTTGTAGCACAGGCCGTTGACCTTCTGCCCGTCGCCGGTGATCTCGGTCGTCTGCGCGCTGGTGTGGATGTCCACGTTGGGCAGGCTCTTGAGCTTGTTCACCAGCACCGCGTCGGCCTTCAGCTGGTCGGCAAATTCCAGCAGCGTCACGTGCGCCACCACGCCGGCCAGGTCGATGGCCGCTTCCACACCCGAATTGCCGCCGCCGATGACGGCCACCTTCTTGCCCTTGAACAGCGGGCCGTCGCAGTGCGGGCAGTAGGCCACGCCCTTGGTGCGGTATTCCGCCTCACCGGGCACGTTCACGTTCTTCCAGCGTGCGCCAGGGGACAGGATCACGGTGCGGCTCTTCAACTTGGCGCCGTTGGCCAGCTTCACGCCGACGAAGCCGCCGGGCTTGGCGGCCGGCTCCAGGGCCGCCACACGCTGGCCGTTCATCAGGTCCACGTCGACGCTGCGCACCTGCGCTTCCAGCGCGGCGGCGAATTTCGGCCCGTCGGTTTCCAGCACCGAGATGTAGTTCTCGATGCCCATCGTGTCCAGCGTCTGGCCGCCGAAGCGCTCGGC
>JAABPT010000106.1 GCA_011391855.1 Burkholderiales bacterium | reverse complement strand
CTGGGCCGCACCCGGCCTGCTGCGCGCGCAGATCCTGCGCTGCGCGTCGCGCCAGTTTCCGCAAGGCGACGTGCAGCACTGGTGGCACGAGCCGGGCGGCGCCGGCGTGCGCACGCATTTCTCGGACGACCTGCTGTGGCTGCCGCACGCCTGCCTGCACTACCTGCAGGTGACGGCCGACGCTGCCGTGCTGGACGAAGCCGTGCCCTTCATCGAAGGGCCGCCCATCCCCGACGGCGCCGAAGACAGCTACGACACGCCGCAGGTCAGCGCCGAATTCGCCACGGTGTACGAACACGCCGCGCGCGCCATCGACCACAGCCTGCGCACCGGCCGCCACGGCCTGCCTTTGATGGGCAGCGGCGACTGGAACGACGGCATGAACCGCGTGGGCGCCGGCGGGCAGGGCGAGTCGGTGTGGCTGGGCTGGTTCCTGTGCCACCTGGTGGCCGGCTTTGCGCCGCTGGCCCGCGCGCGCGGCGACTTGCTGCGCGCGCAGCGCTGGGAAGACGCGGCTGCGGGCTGGCGCACCGCCTTGCTGGAAACGGCCTGGGACGGCGCCTGGTACACGCGCGCCTATTTCGACGACGGCACGCCGCTGGGTTCACACGCCAACGCCGAGGCCCGCATCGACTTGATCGCCCAGGCCTGGGCCGTGCTGTCGGGCGTGGCGCCGCCGGACCGGCAGCGCCAGGCCATGGCCTCGGTGCAGGCGCACCTGGCCGACGCGCGCATGGGCCTCGTGCGCCTGCTGCACCCGCCGCTGGCGCAGGCGGTGCCGAGCGCGGGCTATATCCAGGCCTACCCGGAGGGGGTGCGCGAAAACGGCGGCCAGTACACGCACGCCGGCGTGTGGGCCGTGATGGCACAAGCGCGGCTGGCCACCACGCCGGGCGGCACGGCCGCGGACAGCGCTGCCGCCGACGCCGATGCCGATGTAGCCTGGCGCTGGTTCACCTGGCTGAGCCCCGCCCACCGCGCGGCCGACGCGGTGCAGGGCGCGGTGTACGGGCTGGAGCCGTATGCCGTGGCCGCCGACGTCTATTCACAGCCGCCCTGGGCCGGACGCGGCGGCTGGAGCTGGTACACCGGCGCCGCAGGTTGGCTGCACCGCGCCGCGGTGGAGTCGATCTTCGGCCTGCAATTGCGGGCCGGTGAGTTGTCGTTCCAGCCCTGCCTGCCCTCGCATTGGCCGCGTGCCGAACTGACGCTCAAGCGCGACGGCCGCAGCATGCGCTTCGTGCTGCTACGCGCGCCTGCCGACCAGGCGCTGGCGGCCAGCGGGTTGGGCGAAGCGGGCGCGCAGTTGCTGGCCGCGGGCGAGTGCCTGCGCTGGCCGGACGGGGTGGGCGACAGCAGCTTCGTCGTCGCGCTGCCGGGCGGCTGAAGCAAGACGGACCAAGCCGGTGGCGCTGCCGGTTTTGCCGCGGGTGTCGCTGCCGGCGTCGATGCCGGTGTTGTCCGAGCCACGACGGCGGCTTGTCCTACCTGGCGCGGACAGTCTTCGGGCGAGGATGTGAATCGCCAATTTCAGGAGAGCATGTCATGACCGATCCGCGCAACGTTGCCCACGACAAGAAGGTCCGGCAAGCGAAGAAGCACCAGGGCGAAGAGGCTGATCCGGGTGCGGACAAGACCCCGCAGCCGGGCAAGAAGACGCCCATGGAGCACCATCAATCCGACACGCCCAAGGTCCCGGACGAGGCGGCTCCGGTGCCCACCGAAGAAAAGCCCTTGACCTGACGATCTGACGACCTGACGACCTGACGACCTGACAGTCACCGGCCCCCGGGTTCACTGTGGGCCGTGGTGCTCCGGATACGGTGCCTCCGGGGCGGGGTCAACCGGCTGACCGGCCAGTTGGTCGGCCAAGCCGTGGTTGACGTCGCGGTGGTGGGCTTCGTCGGCCCGCACCACGAGCACCACGTCGCGCAGTGTCGCGTCGTCCGCCAGTTTCCAGTACCGCCGCGCAATCGCCGGTGCCGCGGCGTTGGGCGAACGACCGGCATCGATCTCTTCCAGGTACTGCGTGTAGCTGAGGACCGCCTCCTCCTCGAAATAGCCAACCAGCCGGTGCGCCGTGCGGCGCGAGACGAGGTACAGAAAGAAGAAGCCAACGAAGAAAGCCCACTGCGCGACGAGGATGAGCAGCCGCTCCAGCGCGGTGGGCCGGGCCACCTCGATGAACGTCATGAGGTGCATGCGCTCGTTCTCGGCCTCTTCCATGAGCGTGCGGATCCAGCCGTCGTCGCCGACCATGCGGCGCAGGGACTGCAGATGGGTGGCCATCGCGCCCACCATGCCGGGCACGGCCGCCACCGTCTCGAGCACGATCGCCCGGTGGCCGTAGCGCTTGGCGAAGAAGGTGTCGGCGAAGAAGCGCAGCAGGCGGGTCAAGCCCAGCGCGAAGCGGTCCGCCAGATCGCTGGGTTCACGATGCAGGGGTGGCTCGGTCGGCATCGCTGCGGATGTCCTCGCCGATCTCGTGTTCAGCCGTTGCCGCGCCAGGCGGCCGGGTTGCGCTTGCTCGCGCGTTTCACGGGCCCGGCGGGTGCAGGTGGCTGGCGGCGAGCGTTGGCCGCACCTTTCGGGCTTTTGGCTGGCGGCGAGGGAAGCGCATCGTCCACCGGAAGCACCGGGGCGACGCCGGCCACCTGGCCCGGCGGCGGCGAACCCTCGGCGGTGAAGTCGGACTTTTCCTGCGCCAGCGTGCGTGCCGGTTCGGCGGCTGTCTTCGCCGGGCGGGCCGGCGGGGGTTTCGATTGATGGGTCAAGATGTCTGCTCCCGAGAAGTGGTGGTGGTTCAGCGTGGCGCGCTGACTCGAACGCGTTCGCGATCGTGAACGGGATCGCGAACGGGACCGCGAACGCCATTGCGAACGCCATTGCGAACGTCATCGTGAACTTCGTCGTGACGGTCGGCAAAGGCAGCGGCGACGGTGACCTCCGGACACCAACGCTGAAGGCATTCATGCAGCTCGTGCGCTTCGCAGGGTTTGGCCAGCAAGCCGTCCAGTCCGAAGTCCTGCAGCCGCATTCGACCGTTGCCGTAGGCGCCCGAGGTGTAGGCGATGATGGGAACACGCGCTCGGCCTCGTTCGAGCTCGAAGCGCCTGATCTGCTGCGTGGCGCCCAGACCGTCGAGCACGGGCATCTGCATGTCCATCAGGATCAGCGCCAGCGGGCGTTCGCACGCCAGGGCCACCGCCTCGCTGCCGTCCACCGCCAGCAGCGCCTGGATGCCCCACAGCGAGAGCATCTCCGAAGTCAACATTCGATGAACCGGATTGTCGTCAACGACCAGGACGCGCGGATGGCAGTCGGTGGGTGGGGACTGCACCGGGTTCATGACGGGCTCGTTACTTGGGTCGTTACCGGGTCTGACGGCAGGACCAGCAGGACCAGCAACGCGGCGCACGGGCCAAGGCGCAGCCGACCAGCCCGGGCGGCGGTTCGCCGGATCGCCGAAGTTGAAGACTCCCATGACGAACCCCTTCGTGCGATGCAAGGCCTTCATATTCGCGCTTTGGCTGCATGCCCACCGTGCGCCAGCGAACACAAGCCGGCCGCTGGCGGGCAACGGCCGTCACCGGCGCGCTGGCGTCACCGGAATGAACAGGCGACCACACGCATGCGGAAGCCGCAGCAGGGTCGCCGCCTCGGGCTCACAGCCAGTATTCCCAGGCCCGGCCCAACAGTTCCTTCAGGCGCAGGTGCCAAGCGCGGCGCTGCCACGCCTGCAGGGTGATGGCGTCGGATGCGGCGAGGTCCTGGTCGAACATCGCCTGCAGCCGGCTGCCAAACTGTGTTCCCAGGACGACGACGTTCAGCTCGTGGTTGTGCAGGAAACTGCGCCAGTCCAGGTTGGTCGATCCGACGGTGGCCCACACGCCGTCGACCAGCGCCGTCTTCGAATGCAGGATCGCGTCTCGCCGCTCGTAGATCTTCACGCCCGAGCGCAGCAATTGGTCGTAGTAGGCGCGGCCGGCGTGGAACACCAGCCACGAATCGGTCTGGCTCGGCAGGATCATGGTCACGTCGACGCCACGCCGGACCGCGGCTTCGAGCGCGGCGAGCAGCTGCGGGTCCGGGGCGAAGTAGGCATTCGTGATGCGCACGCTGGTTTCGGCACTGCCAATGGCGGAGAGCAGCGTCGCGTAGATCAGGCTGAACGGTTCGTCGGGAGAACTGCCGATGGCGCGCACCACCTCGCTGCCGGCTCTTTCGGGCGGTGGAAAGTAGTTTCTCGGCGCCAGTGCATCGCCCTGCTGGCTCTGCCAGGTGGCCAGGAACAACTTCTGCAACTCGGCCACCACCGGGCCCTGCAGTTGCAGGTCGGTGTCGCGCCAGGCCGGCCCGACACCCTGCCGTGCGGGCGCGCCGGGGCCGGACGAGCCGCTCGAATACACGCTGCTGATATTGATGCCCCCCATGAAGGCGGTGCGCCCGTCGACGATCAGCAGCTTGCGGTGGTCGCGCCGGTTCAATTCCCAGTCCTTGCGCGCCGCCAGGGGATTCATCGGGTTGAACTCGAGCACCCGGATGCCGCTGGCGGTCAGTCGCTCGAAGAAGGCCTTCGGCGTGTTGAGCGTGCCCACGCTGTCGTGGATCAGGTTGACCTGGACACCCTGGCGCTGCTTGTCGATCAGCGCCTGCGCAAAGCGCTGGCCGACCTCGTCGTCGTCGAGGATGTAGGTTTCCAGGTTGACATGGTCCCGGGCCGCCCCGATGGCCGCCAGCATCGCCTGGTAGGTGGCCGGGCCGTCCTGCAGCAAGAGCACGCGGTTGCCGATGGTCAGCGGGCTGTCGACGATGGCTTCCTCACGCGCCAGATGGCGGTCGAAGATGCCGGTTTCCGGACCGAGGCGGCTCAGACGTTCGAGGACGGCCTGGCTTTGCGCCGGCGACAGTGCGCCGCGCGACCCCTCGATCTGAACGGACGGCCCCGGGCGCCGCGCCAGATCCGGCACCAGCACGGGCAGTTGGCTGCAAGCGGCCAGACAGAGCAGGCCGCCGAGACCTCCGAGCAGGAGCCAAGCCAGCCAACGACGCGTGAGTGACCTTCTGCCCACCGCTGCCATCCAGAACCCCTGCCGTTAAGCACCTTTCGACGACTGGAAAAACCTTCTTGGACCCCTCTTGTTCGAACATACGCGCGCCGCAGTCCGTTCCCTTTGCGTCAGCGCAAACGGCGGCGGCCGGGGTGGCGTTCAAGAGGCCACCCCTGGGCCGATCTGCAGCCAAGCCCGGACGGTTGCCCCGACGGCCGGGTCAGAGGCCCGCGTGCTGTGTGCGACAGCGTACAGACCTCTCCGGACCACGCGCGTAGGCTCGACGTCAGTGGAGAACTCCTTTCCACATTCAGCGAGGTAAATCATGAACATCCGCACCACACTCAGCGCCGTCGCCATGGCCACGGCCGTCCTGATCACCGCCGGTTGCGCGGTGGGCCGCGACCAGCAATCCACCGGCGCCTATATCGACGACGCCACCATCACGAGCCAGGTCAAGAGCCGCATGCTTGAGAACCCGAATGTGGCGGGCACCAGCATCAGCGTCGAAACGCTCAACGGCACGGTGATGCTGTCGGGCTTCGCCAAGAACAACACCGAGAAGAGCACGGCGGAGACCATTGCGCGCGACGTCAACGGCGTCAAGTCGGTGAAGAACCAGATCGTCGTTCGTCCTTGAGCCCCTTGAGTCCGATTCCGGGCGAAAGCCCGGGCGAGTGATGGGCCGGGCCCGCCTGCCCGTGGTCAGCTACGTGCAGGAAGTGGTCGCGTGCCGCAGGGTCGGGCACAAGCTCGGCCACACGCTCGGGTGGTTGGAATCTCAACGGGCCGGTGCCTCACCCGGCATCGGCCCAGGAGCATGAACATGCTGCACTACGCCGTCGTCTTTCTGGTCATTGCGCTGATCGCCGCCGTGCTGGGTTTCAGCGGCATCGCGGCCGGCGCCGCGGGCATCGCGAAGATCCTTTTCATCGTCTTCCTGATCCTGGCCGTCGCCAGCTTCGTTTTCGGCCGCAGCCGCGGGTGACGTGACCCCGGCGGTGCGACGCTGCCTGCCCAGGTCATGGGCAGCGCAGCGTTGAGCCGCGGCGGTGCCTGCGGATTGCCGCAAAGAGCCGCACTGAGCCGCACAG
>JAABPT010000105.1 GCA_011391855.1 Burkholderiales bacterium | reverse complement strand
ACCACCTTGCGCGTGGTGTTGGTGGAAAACCTGCGCCGCCTGGCCGAACGCGCGGCCACGCAGAAGGCCGCACGCGAGGTGGCCAACCTGTGCTGCGACCGCATCGCGAAAGGCGCGGGCGCGCCGCTGGCCGAGGTGCATGCGCTGATGGTGAAGCGCGGCGCGGGCCCGGCCTTCGCGGTGCAGGTGATGCTGCGGCTGCAGGACCGCGGCCTGGGCGCCAGCCTGCAGGCCGAGCCCGGCCTGCCGCCGGCGGTGCAGGCCTGGCTGCAGGTGCACCGGCCCGGGCTGCAGGGCCTGCAGCGCCAGCAAGCCGCCGACCAGACCGCCGACAACCTGAGCGTGGGCAACGCCGTGACCTCGCTGCGCGCCATCGGCGACGCCGACTGGCCCGACCTGGTGGCCCGCAGCAGCCCGCTGATGCAGCTCATGCTGACATCGCCGCTGTTCGCGGCCGAGCACACCACGACCCGCGACCAAACGCTGCACGGCATCGAGAAGCTGGCCCGCCGCAGCCACCGCAGCGAGCTGGCGGTGGCGCGCGCCCTGCTGGACCTGATGCAGGCCGCAGGGTCTAGTAAAGGGGATGGCACGGCCGCCATGGACGCCATGGTCGGCACGCCGGCCGCGGCCCCACCCGGCGCGCTGGCCGGACACTGGCTGCAAGGCGCCGGCCGGCCGGCGCTGGCGCGGGCGCTGGGGCAACGCCCCGGCCCGGCGCCGTGGGCGCGGCGCGTCTGGCGCGCCACCGTCCTGCCCTCGTACTTGGCCGTCGTGGCCACCGGCACGCTGGCACTCGTGGCCTGGATGCTGGTTCGGCACGACACCGACCTGGCCACCTGGATCGGCGCGCTCACGGCCGCCTTGATGCTGCTGCCGGCTTCCGAAGCGGTGGTGGCCGTCATCCACCGCCTGATCAGCGAATCGGCGCGACCGCACCAGATGCCCCGCCTGGCACTGACCGCGGGCATTCCGCCCGCGCACCGCGTGATGGTCGTGATGCCGGCCATGCTGACCAGCACCGCCGGCACGGCGCGCCTGGCGCACCGCCTGCACCTGCATGCGCTGGCCAACGCCGAGGCGCACACGCAGTTCGCGCTGCTCACCGACTGGGCCGACGCGCCCGGCGCCGAAGCCGCCGCCGACGACGCGCTGCTGGTCCACGCCGCGCAGCAGATCCGGCAGCTCAACGCCAGCGCACTGGCGGTGGCCGGCACAGCCGGTGCGGCTGGTGCAGCCGATGCCGCGCCGCGCTTCCTGCTGCTGCATCGCAAGCGCCAGTACTGCGCCACCGAAGCCTGCTGGATCGGCTGGGAACGCAAGCGCGGCAAGCTCGAACAGCTTGTCGCCACGCTGGCCGGCGTGCCGGGGCAGGCCTTCATCGACCTCGGCGAGATCTCGCAAATCGCCCCCGGCACGGCCTATGTGCTGACGCTGGACAGCGACACCCAACTGCCGCCGGGCCGCCTGCGCGAACTGGTGGGCGTGGCCGCGCACCCGGAAAACGCCCCGCAGCTCAGTGCCGACGGCCGCCGGGTGCAGCGCGGCTATGGCATCCTGCAGCCGCACCTGGTGACGCCGCTGCCGGCGCCGCGGGAGTTGACGCCCTACCACTGGATGTTTGCCGGCCAGCCGGGGATCGACCCCTACAGCGCGGCCAGCTCCGAGGTCTACCAGGACGTCTTCGGCGAAGGTTCGTTCACCGGCAAGGGGCTGCTGCACGTGCAGGCCGTGCACGCCGTGCTGGGCGGCCGGCTGCCCGACGGCTGCGTGCTCAGCCACGACCTGCTGGAAGGCTCGCTGGCGCGCTGCGCGGCGGTGACCGACATCTCCTTCGTCGAGGACGCGCCCTTCCATGCCGAAGTGGCGGCCTCGCGCCTGCACCGCTGGACGCGCGGCGACTGGCAGCTGCTGCCCTTCTTGCTGCAGCACCGGCGCTACCCGCTGCGCGGCGTGAACCGCTGGAAGATGCTGGACAACCTGCGCCGCTCGCTGGTGGCGCCGGCCTCGCTGGCCTTGCTGGTTCTGGTGCTGACCACCGGCAGCTTGTCGCCGCTGAGCGCCGTGCTGCTGGTGCTGGCGGCCTTTGCCGCCGGCCCGCTGATGGGCGCGGTGGCCGGCTTCGCGCCCAGCCGCGACGACATCGCCACGGAGCACTTCTACCGCGGCGCCGCGGCCGACGCGGCGCGCGCCGGCCTGGGTGGGCTGTGGCACCTGGCGATGCTGCTGCAACAGGCCCTGCTCGTCGTGGATGCCATCGCCCGCACGCTGTACCGCATGGTCGTGAGCCGCCGCCACCTGCTGCAGTGGACGACCGCGGCCGCTGCCGAAGCCGCCGCCCAGACCACGCTGGCCGGCGCCTGGGGCAAACACCGTGCCGTGCCGCTGCTGGCGCTGGCGCTGCTGGCGGCCTTGCTGGCCGCACAGTGGATGGGGGGCGCGCCCGCCCCGGCCTGGGCCGCGGCCCTGTGCCTGTTGTGGGCCGCGGCACCGCTGTGGTCCTGGGCGGCCAGCCGGCCGCGCGCCGCCTCCGCCGACGCCGACCTGAGCGCCGAAGACCGGGCGCTGCTGCACGGCGTGGCGCGCGACACCTGGCGCTTCTTCGAGCGCGTCGTCACGGCCGACGACCGCCACCTGCCGCCCGACAACCTGCAGACCCTGCCGCACGAGATGCTGGCGCGCCGCACCTCGCCCACCAATATCGGCCTGTACCTGCTGAGCACGGCCTGCGCACGCCAGTTCGGCTGGATCGGCACGCTGGAACTGATGCTGCGGCTGGAAGCCACGCTGGCCTCCCTGGCGACGCTGCAGCGCCACCGCGGCCACTTCCTGAATTGGTACGACACCGCCAGCGGCGCGCCGCTTTTGCCGATGTATGTGTCCACCGTGGACAGCGGCAACCTCAGCGGCCACCTGCTGGCCGTGGCCCAGGCCTGCCGCGAGCTGGCCGCCGCGCCCGGTGAAGAAGAGAGCACGACCCGCTTGCTGGCCCTGGCGCAGCAGTGCGAGCAACTGGCCTGGGCACCCGACTTCGCTTTTCTGTACCACTCCCAGCGCCACCTGCTGCACATCGGCTATCGCGTCGCCGAGCAACAACTGGACGCCAGCTTCTACGACCTGCTGGCCTCGGAGTCGCGCCTGACCAGCCTGCTGGCCATCGCCAAGGGCGACGTGCCGGTGCGCCACTGGGCCGCGCTGGGGCGGCCGTTCTTCGCCGTCGGCGCCACGACGGGCCTGCGCTCGTGGTCGGGGTCGATGTTCGAATACCTGATGCCCACGCTGGTGCTGGCCGAGCCCCATGGCAGCGTGCTGCGCGACGCCACGCTGACCGCCCTGCGCGAGCAGATCGGCTTTGCGCACGCGCATGGCGTGCCCTGGGGCATTTCGGAGTCGGCCCACGCCGGCCGCGACCACACCCTGGCCTACCAGTACGCGCCGCAAGGCGTGCCACGCCTGGCGCTGCGCCGCACGCCGCCCGACGAACTGGTGATTGCCCCTTACGCCACCGCGCTGGCGGCGCAGCTGGACGGCGCCGCCGCCTGCCGCAATTTCGATGCGCTGCAGGCGCTGCAGGCGCGCGGGCGCATGGGCTTCATCGAGGCCCTGGACTTCACCCCGGCGCGACAGGGCGGCAGCCACCGCATGACGGCCGTCGAAACCTTCATGGCGCACCACCAGGGCATGTGCATCGTGGCCCTGGCCAATGTGCTGCTGGGGTGCGTGGCGCAGCGCTGGGGCATGGCCAATGCCCACGTCGAGGCCTTTGGCTCGCTGCTGCACGAACGTGCTCCGCGCGAGGTGCCGCGGCTGCCCGCTGCGCCGGCCGCAGCACCGCCGCCGGCCGAGCGGCGCGCGCCGACCCTGCAGCGCGAGGTGCAAGCCGGCGCGCAAGCCGTGGAGCCGACGCAACTGCTGTCCAACGGCCGCTACCACGTGGCCTTGCGCGCCAACGGCGCGGGCCACAGCCGCCGCGGCACCGTGGGCATCACCCGCAGCCGCGACGACGCGCTGCGCGACGAATACGGCAGCTTCATGTATCTGCGGCCGGCGGCGGGCGGGCCGCTGGTGTCGCTGACCCAGCACCCGGCGCCCGACGCGGCAGCGTTTTACAGCGGCGTCTTCCACGCCGACCGCGTGTGCCTGTCCGCCACCTGGTCCGAGCTGCAGACGCGCATCACGGTCTGGGTCAGCCCCGAAGACGATATCGAATTCCGCCAAGTGGAGTTGCGCAACCTGGGCACGCAGACGCTGGACCTGGAGCTGGTCTCGGCCTTCGACGTGACGCTGGCCGACGCGCGCGCCGACGAGGCCCACCCCGCCTTCAGCAGCCTCTTCGTGCGCGCCGAATGGCGGCCGGCGGCACAGGCGCTGGTCTTCGAACGCACGCCCCGGCTGGCCACGGAGCGCGGCCTGCACGCGGCCCACTTCATCACCGAGTGCGAGCCCGACGTGGTGGCGCTGCGCGGCCAGACCGACCGAGCGCACTGGCTGGGCCGCCACCGTGCGGCCGCGCATCCGCAGGCCACGCTGCGGGCCCTGCCGGCCACGCCGTCGGCGTTGTCCCTGGACACCGCCCTGGACACCGGCCTGGACCCGGTGTGCGTGCTCGCCGTGCGCCTGATCGTCCCGCCCGGCGGCCACGCACGGCTGACCTTTGCCACCGCGGCCTGCGACGACGGCGACACGCTGCGCGCGGTGATCGACAAATACCGCCAGCCCGGCCGGGTTCAACGCGCCTCGCTGATGTCGGCCACGCTGGCCGGCATCCGGCTGCGCACGCTGCGCATCGGCAGCGACGACCTGGCGGCCATCCAGACGCTGACCACGGCGATGCTGCTGGGGCTGACGCGCGTGCAGACAACCAACGCCGACACGGCCTGCGACCGCCGGCTGCTGTGGCGGCTGGGCCTGTCGGGCGAGCGGCCGCTGTTGCTGGTGGCGGCCGGCGCGCTGCATGGCCTGGGGTTGCTGCGCTCGCTGGCCAGGGCCTTGCGCCTGTGGGCCCACGGCGGCCTGCCGTGCGACCTGGTGGTGGTGAGCACCGAAGCGCCGAGCTACCAGATGGAGCTGCAGCGCGAGATCGGCGCCCTGCGCGACCGGCACGAGGCCGAAAGCGCCGCGCAACCCGCGGCCGAGCGCGTGGGCCTGCACCTGTTCAGCGCCGAGGAGCTGTCGGCCGGCGAACTGGCGGCCCTGCGCGGCGTGGCCCGGGTCAGCCTGCAGGCCGACGGCCGGCCGCTGCCGCACCACGTGCAGGCCTGGGCCGCGCTGCACGAGCAGGCGCTGCAGGCGCGCCAGGGCGTGGCCACCACGGCACTGGTGCCCGCCTGCGCCGGCGGCGCGGCCGCAGCGGTGGCAGTCGGCCGTTTCTCCGCCGATGGCAGCGAGTTCGGCTTCGGCGTGAGCGCCGCCGCCCGGCCGACCAGGCCGTGGATCAACGTGCTGGCCAATCCCGACTTCGGCACCCTGGTGTCGGAGTCCGGTGCCGGCTGCACCTGGGCCGGCAACAGCCGGCTCAACCAGCTCACGGCCTGGCGCAACGACCCGGTCGCGGACCCGGCGTCCGAAACCCTGCTGCTGCAGGACCTGCGCAGCAACGAGGTGTGGAACGCCGCCCCCGGCGCCTGGGGCGACCCACGCCTGGCCTACGAGGTGACGCACGGCCAAGGCAGCACGAGCATCCATCATCGGCGTGGCGACCTGCAGGTGCGCGTGACCTGGTGCGTGGACCCGGTGCTGGCCGTCAAGCAGATGCACCTGCACATCAGCAACACCGGCCGCCGCACGCAGCGCCTGCGCATCACGGCCCTGGCCGAGTGGCTGATGGGCGCCGCGCGCGTGGACCGCCATACCGTGCACACGGCGCGATACCGGCACCCGCTGGGCGGCGCCGATGACGCCGAGTTGCTGGTGCTGACGGCGACCCAGCGCGAACAGGGCGCCGGCCTGGGCGGCGGCACGGCCTTCCTGGCCCTGGCGGGTGAAGGCAACGACCTGCACGACTGGACCTGCGACCGCCGCGAATGTTTCGACGCCCGCGGCCACCCGGTGCTGCCCGACCACTGGCTGCAGGTGCAGGGCAACGGGCTCGACCCCTGCGCGGCGCTGTCGACACCGCTGGTGCTCGAAGCCGGCGGCAGCGCCGAATTCACCTTCC
>JAABPT010000104.1 GCA_011391855.1 Burkholderiales bacterium | reverse complement strand
TCCACGCTGACGTGGCAGTACAGGTCGCCCGGGTAACTGGACCGCAGGCCCTTGATGCCCTTGCCGCGCAGGCGGAAGGTCTTGCCGTGCTGCGTGCCTTCGGGCAGTTCGATCTCGGCCTTGCTGCCCAGCGTCGGCACCTCGATCGTGCCACCCAAAGCGGCCGTGGTCAGGCCCACCGGCACGCTGCAGTGCAGGTCGTCGCCGTCGCGCTCGAAGATCTCGTGCTGCTTGACGCGGATCTCGATATACAGGTCGCCCGGCGGCCCGCCGTTGGTGCCGGGCTCGCCGTTGCCGGCCGAGCGGATGCGCATGCCTTCGTTGATGCCGGCGGGAATCTTCACCTCCAGCGTCTTCTGCTTCTTGATCTTGCCCTGGCCGCTGCAGGTGGTGCAGGGCTCGGGGATGATCTTGCCGCTGCCGTGGCAGTGCGGGCAGGTCTGCTGGATGCTGAAAAAGCCCTGGCGCAGGTGCACCGTGCCGGCGCCGTTGCAGGTGGGGCAGGTCTTGGCGCTGGTGCCGGGCTTGGCGCCGCTGCCCTTGCAGGCCTCGCACGATTCCCAGCTCGGCACGCGGATCTGCGTTTCCTTGCCGCCGGCAGCCTCTTCCAGCGTGATCTCCATGGCGTAGCTGAGGTCGCTGCCGCGGTAGACCTGCTGCCCGCCGCCGCGCCGGCCGCCGGCGCCGCCCTGGCCGCCGAAGATGTCGCCGAAGATATCGCCGAAGGCCTCGGCAAAGCCGCCGAAACCCTCGGGGCCCGCACCGCCGCGGCCGCCCATGTTGGGGTCGACGCCGGCGTGGCCGTGCTGATCGTAGGCAGCGCGCTTCTGCGGGTCGGAGAGCATCTCGTAGGCCTCCTTGGCCTCCTTGAACTTCTCTTCCGACTTCTTCGCCTCGTCACCCTGGTTGCGGTCAGGGTGGTGCTTCATGGCCAGCTTGCGGTAGGCCTTCTTGATGTCGTCCTCGGACGCGTTCTTGGGCACGCCGAGGATGTCGTAGTAGTCGCGCTTTGCCATGAGATTCTCGAAGTCTATGAAGCGAAACCGCCGCGTTGAGGTTCAGGCATTGGCCTTGCACCCCGAACGCGGCGAGATATCACGGCGGGCTGAACGCACCGCCGCGATACCGGCAGGTCACTTCTTCACTTCCTTGAACTCCGCGTCGACCACGTTGTCGTCGGCCGGCCCGGCCTTCGGCGCTTCGCCACCACCGTGCGCCGCACCGGCGGCACCCGCGGCACCCGCTGCAGCCTGCGCCGCCTGCGCGTCGGCGTAGGTCTTCTCGCCCAGCTTCTGGCTGGCCGTCATCAGCGCTTCGGTCTTGGCCTCGATGGTCGCCTTGTCGTCGCCCTTGATGGCTTCCTCGGCCGCCTTGATCGCGGTCTCGATGGCTTCCTTCTCGGCCGCGTCGAGCTTCTCACCATGCTCGACTAGGCTCTTCTTCACCGAGTGCACCATGGCGTCGGCCTGGTTGCGCGCCTGCACCAGTTCCACCTTCTTGTGGTCCTCGGCGGCGTTGGCCTCGGCGTCCTTCACCATCTTCTCGATCTCGGCCTCGCTGAGGCCCGAATTCGCCTTGATGGTGATCTTGTTTTCCTTGCCCGTGCCCTTGTCCTTGGCGTTGACGTGCAGGATGCCGTTGGCGTCGATGTCGAAGGTGACCTCGATCTGCGGCAGGCCGCGCGGTGCCGGCGGGATGCCCTCGAGGTTGAACTCGCCGAGCGACTTGTTGCCCGTCGCCAGTTCGCGCTCGCCCTGGAAGACCTTGATCGTCACCGCCGGCTGGTTATCGTCGGCCGTGCTGAAGGTCTGCGCGAACTTGGTCGGAATGGTGGTGTTCTTCTTGATCATCTTCGTCATCACGCCGCCGAGCGTTTCGATGCCCAGGCTCAGCGGCGTCACGTCGAGCAGCAGCACGTCCTTGCGTTCGCCGCCGAGCACCTGGCCCTGGATGGCGGCACCCACGGCCACGGCTTCGTCGGGGTTGACGTCCTTGCGCGGTTCCTTGCCGAAGAATTCCTTCACCTTCTCCTGCACCTTGGGCATGCGGCTCATGCCGCCGACCAGGATGACGTCGTCGATCTCGCTGAGCTTGACGCCGGCGTCCTTGACGGCGATCTTGCAGGGCTCGATGGTGCGCGCGATCAATTCATCCACCAGGCTTTCCAGCTTGGCGCGCGTGAGCTTGATATTCAGGTGCTTCGGCCCCGATGCGTCGGCCGTGATGTAGGGCAGGTTGACGTCGGTCTGCGTGCTGTTGCTCAGCTCGATCTTGGCTTTCTCGGCCGCTTCCTTCAGCCGCTGCAGCGCCAGCACGTCCTTGGTCAGGTCGACGCCTTGTTCCTTCTTGAACTCGGTGACGATGTAATCGATGATGCGCTGGTCGAAGTCTTCGCCGCCCAGGAAGGTATCACCGTTGGTCGACAGCACTTCGAACTGCTTCTCGCCGTCCACATCGGCGATCTCGATGATGCTGATGTCGAAGGTGCCACCGCCGAGGTCGAACACGGCGATCTTGCGGTCGCCCTTGCCGTGCTTGTCCAGGCCGAAGGCCAACGCTGCCGCGGTGGGCTCGTTGATGATGCGCTTGACGTCCAGCCCCGCAATGCGGCCGGCGTCCTTGGTGGCCTGGCGCTGGCTGTCGTTGAAATAGGCCGGCACCGTGATCACGGCTTCGGTCACCTCTTCACCCAGGTAGTCCTCGGCGGTCTTCTTCATCTTGCGCAGGATCTCGGCCGACACCTGCGGCGGTGCCAGCTTCTTGCCACGCACTTCCACCCAGGCGTCGCCGTTGTCGGCAGCGGCGATCTTGTAGGGCATCAGGTCGATATCCTTCTGCACTTCCTTTTCGCTGAACTTGCGGCCGATCAGGCGCTTCACCGCGTAGACGGTGTTCTTGGGGTTGGTCACCGACTGCCGCTTGGCGGAAGCGCCGACGAGGATCTCGCCGTCGTCCTGGTAGGCGATGACCGAAGGCGTGGTGCGCGCACCCTCGCTGTTCTCGATCACCTTGGTGGTGTTGCCTTCCATGATGGCGACGCACGAATTCGTGGTGCCGAGGTCGATGCCGATGATCTTGCCCATGTTCTGACGCTCCTGTGGAGTGGATTGCAGTTGTTCTGGAGTTGTGGCTGTCCCGGCGGCTTTCAAGGGCGCCGGCCTGGCCTGTGGCGCTACTTGGGTGCGGAAACGGTCACCAAGGCCGGGCGCAGTACACGGTCGGCGATGAGGTAGCCCTTTTGCAGCACGGCCACCACGGTATTGGCTTCCTGCTCCGCCGGCACCACGCTGATGGCCTGGTGCTGGTGGGGGTCGAACCGGGTGCCGGCCGGTGGCGCGATCTGCACCACCTTGTTGCGCTCCAGCGCCTGTGCCAACTGGCGCAGCGTAAGGTGCACGCCTTCCAGCATCTGCTGCGGCGTGGCGTCGGGAATGGCGATGGCCGCCTCCAGGCTGTCCTTCACCGGCAGCAGGCTTTCGGCGAAAGCCTCGACTGCGAATTTGCGCGCCTTGGCCATCTCTTCCTCGGCGCGGCGGCGCGTGTTCTCGGCGTCGGCCTTGGCGCGCAGGAAGGCGTCGGACACCTCGGCGTGCCTGGCTTGAAGCTCTGCGAGCTGGGCTTCCAGCGTCAGCGGGGCATCGACGCCGGGTTGTTGAGCGGTGTCGGCGGGGGCGCTTTCGGCCATGAGCGGGGCGGGGTCGGGAGTGGGGTTCATGGTGTCGTTGACAAAGACTTCCATCGATCTGGGGCCCGAGCCCGCGTTTTCAAGAGGGGGATTCAGGAGCGGCCTGGCGCGGCCGATCAGCCCGTGTCGTCGAGGTCGTCGGCGCTGGCGCTCCAGCGCTGCCAGTCGGCGAGCTGGAGACGGCTGCGCTTGGTCGGTCGGCCCTGTTCGATGGCATCGGCCGGCTCGATGCCCATCCGGCGCGCCTCGGCCGCCTGCAGCCGCGCAGCCACGCTTGCCGGCGTTTCCGCGTACAGCGACTGGGCCACCGGCGCCGGGCCGCGCACGCTGCTCAAGCCGAGCAGGTCCACCGTGCGCTCCACCGGACCCTGGCGCAGCACGATGCGGTCACCGACCTTGAGCTCGCGCGAGGCCTTGGCCGGCTGGCCGTTCACGCTGACGCGGCCGCGGCCGATTTCCTCGGCCGCCAGCGCCCGCGTCTTGTAAAAGCGTGCAGCCCACAGCCACTTGTCCAGGCGCACGCGGGTGTCCTGGCTCATGGCGATTCGCGGCGCACGGCAGCAGAAGGCAACGCGCCAGTGTCAGATCGGCGCGCCCATGGCCAGGGCGCGTTCGCGCTGACGCTCGAGTTCGGTGGCCTCGGGCAGGCTGCGGGTATCCCAGCCCTGCAGCTCGCGCTCGACGATGGCGGCCAGCGCGGATATCCACGCCGGGTCGTCGTTCAGGCAGGGGATGTAGCGGAAGTCTTCGCCGCCGGCGTGCAGGAAAGCTTCGCTGGCCTCTTGCGCGATCTCCTCCAGCGTTTCCAGGCAGTCGGCCACGAAGCCCGGGCACATGATGTCGATGCGCTTGACGCCCTTGGACGCCAGTTCCATCAGTGTCGGCTCGGTGTACGGCTCCAGCCACTTGGCCTTGCCGAAGCGGCTCTGGAAGGTGACGACCATCTGCTCGCGCGCCAGTCCCAGTCGTTCACCGAGCAGCCGCGCCGTCTTGTGGCATTGGCAGTGGTAGGGATCGCCCAGCAGCAGCGAGCGGTGCGGCACGCCGTGGAAGCTGAGCACCAGCCGCTCGGCGCGCCCGTGGGCCTGCCAGTGGTGTTCGACACGCTCCGCCAGCGCTTCGATATAGCCGGGGTCGTCGTGGTATTCGGCCACGAAACGCAGCGCCGGCATGCGGCGGGCACCGCAGGCCCATTGCAGCAACTTGTCGCCCACGCTGGCCGTGGTGGCTGCGGCGTACTGCGGGTACATCGGCAGCACCAGCACCTGCGTCACGCCTTCCTCGCGCAGCCGGTCCATCGCGGCGGGAATGCCGGGGTTGCCGTAGCGCATGGCGTGGCGCACCGTCACGTGGTGGCCACGCGCGGCCAGCTGGCCGGCCACGCCTTCGGTCTGCCGTGCCGTCCACACCGCCAGCGGCGAACCTTCGGGCATCCACACCGTGGCGTATTTGGCGGCCGACTTGGCCGGCCGCGTATTCAGGATGATGCCGTGCAGGATGGGCCACCACACGGCGCGCGGAATCTCCACCACGCGCGGGTCGCTCAGGAATTCGGCCAGGTAGCGGCGCAGCGCCCGCGGTGTCGGCTCGTCGGGCGTGCCCAGGTTCACCAGCAGCACGGCCGTGCTTGGTGGCTGGCCATGGCGGTAGGTGGGTTCGGGGCGGAAGCTCATGGGGTCGCTGGCCGGCAGCGCGCCAGCGCGGCCATCACCTCTTGCAGGTGCACGGGCTTGGCCCAGCAGCCGTCGAAACCGGCCGCGCGTGCCGGTTGTTCGACCAGCGGAGCCTCGTCGGCGGTGCACAGGTAGGCCGGCGGTTGCGTGGCCAGGCGGCGTCGCAGGGCCGGCAGCAGTTCGTAGCCGCTGCCGTCGGGCAGGTGCAGGTCGATCACCAGCAGGTCGGGCGACCAGGCCTGCACCAAGTCCAGTGCTTCGCCGGCCGTGGCCGCGGTCTCGACTTCGGCCCCGCCGGCCGCGCGGCAGGTCTCCCCGAAGAGCAGGCTGTTGATGCGGTCGTCGTCGACGTAGAGCACGCGCACCATCTAGCGCAGCTCCAGCGGCACCTGCGGCTGCGTGTCGGCAAAGCGCAGCACGTCGAAGCTGACGCAGGCCGCGCCGGGGTCGCTGGGCGAGCCGCCCAGACCGATGGTGCCGCTGCCGTGCAGCGTGCAGCTGCCGCGGCGCAGGCTGACGATCTCGCCGTCGGTGAAGCGCACGTAGGTGCCGTTGTAGCTGAGGTCGGAGAGCTGGAAGCTGCCGCCGTGCCAGTCGACGCGGGCGTGCGAGCGCGAGACGCGCGTGTCGTCGACGCAGAAGGTGGCCTGCGGGCTGCGCCCCAGCACCACCGGCAGCTGCTGGCTGGCAAAGACGCGGTGCAGCCCGCCCCACATGAGGCGCAGGCCGTCGGGTTCGTGCACGCTGGAAACGTCGCCGAACTGCGTGGCGGCGAGGTCGACGCCGCCGCGGCGGCCGCCCATCACATGCACTTCC
>JAABPT010000103.1 GCA_011391855.1 Burkholderiales bacterium | reverse complement strand
TGCGGCTTCACCGAGGCGGCAGCCTCCTTGACGTTGTCGACTGCGGACCCTACCGCTGCCGACGCGGCAACGCCGGCTGCCGTGGCGGTGACCGATGCCGCATGGCCGATCGCCTTGGCGGCTTCGACCGACTCGGTGGCCGCAGCCGAGGCGGCGTCGGCCACGGGTGTCGGCGTCGGGGCCGGGGCGGGCATTTCATCTTTCTTGCCGCAAGCCGCCAGGGCCGCGGCAGCCACCACGAAAGTCATCAGGTGCCATCTTTTCATCGCTCGTACCTTCAAAGGGGGTTGTTCGAGCAGCGAGCTTACCTCGTCACGCGGATGGCGCGCGCCCCGGCCCACGCACCTTCTTCGCACGCCGCGCCGCTTCCTGCGCTTCGCCAGCCGCCACCCAAGCCGCATGCTCTGCGGGCGTTTCCAGCGTGATGCGCCCCAGCGCACCGGAGCGAAAGTCGTTCAGCACCGCCTCGGCCGCCTTCTGCAGGTTGAGCCGTCCACCGGTCTGCACCAGGCCGCGCTGGCGGGCGATCAGGCCCAGCAGCGCGTCGGCGTGCAAGGCCGCCACGGCGGCCGGATCGGGCAGCTTGTAGCGTGTGGCGACGGCGGCGGGGTAGCTCGCCTGCAGCCGCTCCAGCAGCGCCAGCGCCACCTCTTGTTCGTCGTAGGCATTGCGGCCGATGGCACCGCTGGCGGCCAGGTGCAGGCCGCTTTGCGGCACCGTGATGCGCGGCCACAGCATGCCGGGGGTGTCGAACAGCGTCACGTCGCTGGCCAGCGCGATCACCTGCTCGGTCTTGGTGATGCCGGCCTCGTCGCCGGTCTTGGCCGCCTTGCGCCGCACCAGCGTATTGATCAGCGTGCTCTTGCCCACGTTGGGAATGCCGCAGACCAGCACCCGCAGCGGCTTGACCATGCCGCCACGCAGCGGCGCCAGCGCACGGCAGGCGGCAACCAGCCGGGCCGCCGGCGCCGGCTCGCTTGCGTCCAGGCCGATCGCCCGCGTGGCCGGCAGGGCGTTGTAGTGGTCCAGCCAAAGCGCCGTGCGCGCCGGGTCGGCCAGGTCCTGCTTGTTCAGCACCTTCAGTGCCGGCTTGGCCGCGGTCAGCGTGGCCAGCAGCGGGTTGGCGCTGGCGCCAGGCAGCCGCGCGTCCAGCAACTCGACCACGACGTCGATGCCCGACTTCAGCCGTTCCACCAGCGCCAGCCGCGTGGTGTGCATGTGGCCGGGAAACCATTGGATGGCCATCGGAGCGGATCTCGAGAGGGTGGCGGATGAAAGCCGATTGTCCCGGAGCGCCGGCCCTGGCGCGGCGGCAGTGCCGTCGGCCCCGGCGGCAAGCCTTGCACTGGATTCGCAGCGGGGCCGGCGTGCAGCACCGCGCCGGTCCACCCTGTTGGCAATAGCCGACACCACAGCGGTGCGGCCGGTGATAACTTTGCCGGCATCCCACCATCGCTTCTGGACGACCATGCCCAAGACGTTGATCGAACCCTTCCGCATCAAGTCCGTCGAGCCGATCCGCATGACCACGCGCGCCGAGCGCGAGCGTTTGCTGGAAGCGGCGCGGCTGAATGTCTTCCAGCTGCGCGCCGAAGACGTGCTGATCGACTGGCTCACCGACTCCGGCACCGGCGCCATGTCGTCGCGCCAGTGGGGCGCCATCATGGAAGGCGACGAAAGTTATGCCGGCGCGCGCAGCTTCTACCGGCTGCAGGCCGTGGTGCAGGGCATCACCGGCATGAAGCATTTCGTGCCCACGCACCAGGGCCGAGCGGCCGAGAAGGTGCTGTTCACCGCGGTGTGCAGGAAGGGCGAGCTGGTACCGAACAACAGCCACTTCGACACCACGCGCGCCAACCTCGAATACCTGGGCGTCGAGGCGCTGGACCTGGTCATCCCCGAAGGCCTGCAGCCGGCGCTGCTGCACCCCTTCAAAGGCAATATCGACCTCGCCCGCGCCGAGGCGGTGCTGAAGGCCGAAGGCCACCGCATCCCCTTCGGCATGATCACCGTCACCAACAACACCGGCGGCGGCCAGCCGGTGGCCATGGCCAATATCCGCGCCTATGCGCAGCTGCTCGGGCAGCACGGCAAGCCGCTCATCATGGACGTGTGCCGTTTCGCGGAAAACGCCATGTTCATCAAGCTGCGCGAGCCGGGCTACGAGAACACGCCCGTGCGCGAGATCGCGCAGGAGATGTTTTCCTACGCCGACGGCTGCACCATGAGTGCCAAGAAGGACGGCATGGTCAACATGGGCGGCTTCATCGCGCTGCGCCACGACACCTGGATCGACGGCGTGCGCAACGGCCTGATCATGGCCGAGGGCTTCCCCACCTACGGCGGCCTGGCCGGGCGCGACCTGGAAGCCATGGCCGTGGGCCTGGAGGAGGGCCTGCAGGAAGACTACCTGCGCTACCGCCTGCGCACGGCAGAGTACCTGGGCGAAAGGCTCGAAGCGGCCGGCGTGGGCTTCGTCAAGCCCACTGGCGGCCACGCCGTCTACATCGACGCCCGCACCGTGCTGCCCGACATGCCGGTGGCGCATTACCCGGCATGGGCGCTGTGCAATGCGCTGTACCTGGAAGGCGGCATCCGCGGCGTGGAGATCGGCTCGGTGATGTTCGGCAAGCGGCTGGCCGACGGCAGCGAGACCTACCACCGCATGGAACTGGTGCGGCTGGCCTTTCCGCGCCGCATGTATACGCAGTCCCATTTCGACTACGCCGCCGAGGTGATCGCCGAACTGCGGCACAAGGCCGCCGGCATCCGTGGCGTGCGCATCGTCAAGCAGCCCCCGTTCCTGCGCCACTTCACCTGCGAATGCGAGTGGGTATGAGCTTGGGCGAGCGCTGGCGCGCCTCGGGCCCGCGCCGCAGGCCCCGGTCCGCGAACTACACTCGCCTGCCCCTTTCCGGCGCGCGCCGCCCTGCCCTTACGCCACCATGTTCAAGAACGCCCTCGTCTACCAGATCGAACACTGGGATCAGCCCAGCTTGACCGAAATCGAAGACCGCCTGTCAGGCGCGCGCTTCGTCGAATGCGGAGCCACGCAGCCCCTGTCCGCCGGCTGGGTGGCACCGCGCGGCAACCAGCATGCGGCGCTGGCCGAAAGCGTGGGCGGCCAGCTGATGCTCAAGCTCTGCACCGAGACCAAGGCCGTGCCGGGCAGCGTGGTGAAGACGCAGCTGCAGGCGCAGCTGGATGCCATCGAACAGCAAACCGGCCGCCGGCCCAAGGGCAAGCAAGCCAAGGAGGTGAAGGAAGCCGTGGTGCATGCGCTGCTGCCGCGCGCGTTCCCCAAGCGCACCGATACCCTGGTCTGGCTGGACCCCGCGGCACGCCTGTTGTGGGTGGGGGCCGGCAGCACCAAGAAGGCCGACGGCGTGGTGATGCAGCTGATCGAATTGCTGGGCGGCGGCCTGAAGCTGAGCCTGCTGCAGACCGAGCTGTCGCCGGCCACGGCCATGTCGACGTGGCTGACCGAGAAGGAAGCGCCCGCAGGCTTCAGCATCGACCGCGAATGCGAACTCAAGCAGCCCGACAGCGAGAAAGCCTGCGTGCGCTACACCCGCCACACGCTGGACATCGACGAGGTGGCCGAACATATCCGCCAGGGCAAGCTGCCTACGCAACTGGCGCTGACCTGGGCCGGCCGCGTCTCTTTCGTGCTGACCGAAGCGCTGACGCTGAAGAAGATCGAGCTGCTGGACGTGGTGCTGGAAGGCGCTGGAGGCGACGCCGGCAAAGCGGGCGCGGACGACGACGGTTTCGACGCCGACGTGGCCCTCTTCACCGGCGAATTGCGGCAGTTGCTTCCGGCGCTGGTCGAGGCGCTGGGTGGGCTGCACGAGCGGCAGGCCAGCGGGCCGACCCCGGCCCCGGTCCCTGCAGCGGCGGCTTCGACGGCGGCGGCCGACACGCCCGACGTCGCACCCTGGGACGAAGTGCCCGCCTGATACCGCTTCGCCATCGATGCATTGGACTTGCCCCCTCGCCCACTTGTGGGAGAGGGTTGGGGTGAGGGTCATCGATCGACATACTCAACCTCACCCCAGCCCTCCCGCGCAGGTGGGAGAGGGGGTAAAGACCGGCGCGGCTGTCATCGCACGCAGTCTCAGGCAGAGACGGCCGCCCGCTGCGGCCAGGCGCCGATCTCGTCGCGCCGCACGCAGGCCACCACGTGCCGGCGCGCCGGGTCGTCGGCGGCATGAACGGACTCCAACGCCGGCATGGCCACGCGGCAGGCCTCTTTGGCATGCGGGCAGCGACTGGAGAAAACGCAGCCAGGCGGCGTGGCCGTGGGGCTGGGCGTCTCGCCCTGCAGCGGCACGGTCTCGCGCCGCTGGCGCGGGTCGGTCGACGGAATGGCCTGCATCAACGCCCGCGTATACGGGTGCGCCGGCTGGCCGAAGATGCGGTCCACCGGGCCCTGCTCGACGATGCGGCCCAGGTACATGATGGCCACCGCGTCGCTCACGTGTTCCACCACGCTCAGGTCGTGGCTGATGAAGATGTAGGTCAGGCCCAGCTCGCGCTGCAGCCGCACCATCAGGTTGAGCACCTGGCTCTGCACCGAGACGTCGAGTGCCGACACCGGCTCGTCGGCGATCACCAGCTTGGGGTTCAGCGCCAGCGCGCGCGCCACGCCGATGCGCTGGCGCTGGCCGCCGGAGAATTCGCTCGGGTAACGCGACATCGCATCGCCGGCCAGGCCCACGGTCTCGAACAGCGCACGCACGCGTTCCACCTGCTCGGCCTTGCGCCCGATACCGTGCACCACCAGCGGCTCGCGCACGATCTCGCCCACCGTCATGCGCGGGTTGAGCGAAGAGTACGGGTCCTGGAACACCATCTGGATCTCGCGCCGCAGGCTCAGCAGGTCGGCGCCACGCGCCTGCGCCAAGTCGCGGCCCTCGAAGCGCACGCGGCCGGCGGTGGGTTCCTCCAGCCGCATGAGCGTGCGGCCCAGCGTGCTCTTGCCGCAGCCCGATTCACCCACCAGCCCCAGCGTCTGGCCCTTCAGCACCTGGAAGCTGACGCCGGCCACGGCCTGGATGCTGCCCGTCTGGCGGCCCCACACGCCGCCGCGCACGGGATAGTGCTTGTGCAGGTCTTCGACCTGCAGCAGCGGTGCGCCCGATGCGGCCGTCATGCCGCGCTCCCCACCGGCACGGCCAGCGGAAAGTGGCAGGCCACCCAGCCTTCGCCGGAACCCGAGCCGTCGGCTTGCAGCACCGGGTCGTGCTCGCGGCAGCGGCGTTGCGCCGCGGCGTCCAGTGTCTTGTGCTGCCTGCAGCGGTCGGCGAATCGGCACCCCGGCGGCGGGTGCAGCAGCGAAGGCACGGTGCCTTCGATGGTGGGCAGTTCGGCCTTGTGCGCCACGCCCTTGCGCGGGATGCTGTCGAGCAGGCCGCGCGTATACGGGTGGCGCGGCGACTCGAAGAGTTCCACCACCGGCCGGCGTTCCACCACGCGGCCGGCGTACATCACCACCACGGCGTCGCACATCTCGGCGATGACGCCCATGTCGTGGGTGATGAACAGCAGCGCGGTGCCGGTCTTGCGCTGCAGCTCGCGCATCAGGTGCAGGATCTGCGCCTGCACCGTGACGTCCAGCGCCGTGGTCGGCTCGTCGGCGATCAGCAGTCGGGGCTCGCACAGCAGCGCCATGGCGATCATCACGCGCTGCTTCATGCCGCCCGAGAGTTCGTGCGGGTACACGCCGAGCCGCGCCTCGGGGTCGGCGATGCCCACCGTGCGCAGCATCTCGGCGGCGCGCTGGCGCGCGGCGGCGCGGTCCAGGCCGAAGCGCAGCGACAACACCTCCCACAGCTGGCGCTCGATGGTGAAGACCGGGTTGAGCGAGGTCATGGGGTCCTGGAACACCATGGCAATCTCGCGCCCGCGCAGCTGCTGCAGCGCTTCGCGCGGCAGCTTCAGGATGTCCTGGCCCTGGAAGCGGATGGCCCCGCCCAGCATCACGCCCGGCGGGCTGGGCACCAGGCGCAGGACCGAAGCCGCGGTGACGCTCTTGCCGCAGCCCGACTCGCCCACCAGGCCCAGCGTCTGCCCGGGTGCGACCGACATCGAGACACCGTCCACCGCGCGCAGCAGCCCGGCCTCGGTGTCGAAGCCGACCTGCAGATTGTCGATTTCCAGGATGGGCGTCATGGCGTGGCTGCCGAAGCGGCAGG
>JAABPT010000102.1 GCA_011391855.1 Burkholderiales bacterium | reverse complement strand
CATCGTCACCGGCGGCGTCAGCGATTCGCTGCGTGTCACGGCGCTGGTGGACCTGGGCGTGCGCGAACTGAACCGGCGCACGGTGATCGTGCCGCTGCGCACGGCGCAGAGCCTGGTCGGACTGGCCGCCCGATGCGACCGCGTGCTCGAGCGCGTCGACGGGCGGCTCGTGCACGACGGCGCGGCAGCGGGTCCCGCCCGGCAACCCGTCTTGCTCGGTTCGGTCCCGACTCCGCCGCCGATTTGATCTGTCGAAGACCCGCAGGGCTCCACTGCAAGGCGCGTGCTGCGGTGGCTTGCGCAATGATGATCTTCGGTGGCGGCTGGCCCGGCAGGCCCGGCCTCAGCAGATCGAGCAGCATGCGATCGGTTCCTGAGAGCTCTCTCCAATCGAACGCCGTGGGGCCCTGCGCTCGATCAAATGGCGACGGCATGGCCGTCGGTAGTGTGAGCGCATGCGTCTGAAGCAGGGTGTCATCGATACGTGCAAACCGGCGCCAGAGTCCAGCATGGGTGGCGACCTGCGCGGGGCCGGTCGCCTGGCCGTCGAAGCCGTTGCCGGCTTGGCTGGCCTGGTCGAGGCCATGCACGCCAATGTGGCCAGACTGCCCGGAACTCGACCGCCGCCGTCGGGCCGGACCCGGGGCGTCACCGCTTTCGTCTACGCCACGGTGCGCATCGTCACCCACCTGGTCGGCAGCATCGTCGACACGGCGCTGGGGCTGCTTGAGCCCTTGCTCGCCAAGCGGAGCGCCAGGCCCGGGTACGAGGCACTGCTGGCTGCGCTGAACGGCGTCATGGGGGACTGGCTCGAGGCGCGCTCGAACCCGCTGGCGATCAAGATGCGCCTGCGCAGCGACGGGGTCGCGCTCACGCTCGAGCCGCAGGCCCTGGCCGCAGCGCTGCCGAACGCCAGCGGCAGGGTCGTGGTGCTGGTGCACGGCCTGTGCATGGGCGACCTGCAATGGGCGCGCCATGGCACCGACTTCGGTGCCGCGCTGGCCCGCGATCTGGGCGTCACGCCGATCCACCTGCACTACAATGGCGGTCGCCACATTTCCACGAACGGGCGTGAATTCGCCGCGCTGATGAACGCACTGGAGCGGGCTTGGCCCGTGCCGCTGGAGTGCATCGATCTCGTGACGCACAGCATGGGCGGGCTGGTCGCCCGCAGTGCCCTGCATCAGGCCGTGCAGGACGCGCAGGACTGGCCTTGCAAGGTCGGCAAACTCGTATTCCTGGGCGCGCCGCACCATGGCGCACCGCTGGAGCGCAGCGGCCAGCGCCTCAACATGCTGCTCTCGCTGAGTCCGTACACCGAACCGCTCATGCGCCTGGGCGAGGTGCGCAGCGCCGGCATCACCGACCTGCGATTTGGCAGCCTGCTCGACAGTGACTGGAAGGGCCAGGACCGGTTTGCCTTCCGCGCGGACGTACGCACGCCGGTGCCGTTGCCCACGGGTGTCGAGGCCTACGCCATTGGAGCGGTGACCAGCGACACCGCTGATTCGGTGCAGGCGCGGCTGATCGGTGATGGCCTCGTGCCGCTGGACAGCGCACTCTGCCGCCACCCCGACCCGCGCTACGCGCTGCCCATCCCCCCGGAACACCAGTGGGTGGCCCTCAAGACCAACCATCTGGAATTGCAAACCTCGCCCGAGGTCTACCAGCAGGTCAAGGTCTGGCTTTCCCAACGACACCCGGCGGCGTGCAGGGCCACCGTGTCGGCATAACGCGCCCTGACCTTGGCCTGTGGCTCGCCACGCTGCACCCCACGCGGCCGCCGCAGCTTGTCAGGTCCGGACCATCGCGGCCGCCTGGCTCATTGGCTTGCGGCGGGCCGGGGCGGCGGGGTCCGATTCCGGCCCGATCCAGTTGCGCACGAGGACACCATCGCCCGCCGGGTGCCCCTTGCCCCTCGCCCAAGATCCTCGGCTCCATGACCGACCCGGTCTCCACCGCCGAACGGCTGCAGGACGACCTCTCCATTCACACCCCCTTGATAGCGCAGTTCCGGGGAGTGACTACTTGCGTCCAGGGCGACAGGGGCTCATCGCCGAGCGTCGACCTCGCCGTCCCCTCCTGTTCCCCTGGCCGACGGCGGCCAATAGCGCCCGACCCCGGCGGATTGCACGGCGCCGTTGAGCCTTCCACTCGCTCGCCCGGCCGATATCCTTACAATAAAGTAAGGAAGCAGGAGTCATGCCATGTCTACCGCTAAGCTCACCAGCAAGGGTCAGATCACCATTCCGGCCGACGTGCGAAGCGCCCTGAACGTCGAGGCGGGTGACCGCGTCGAGTTCGTCCAGGTCGAGCCGGGCCGCTTCGAAGTGGTCGCCTCCACCCGCTCGGTGCGGGAACTCAAGGGCCGGTTCGCCAAGCCCGCGCAGGCCGTCACCGTCAGCGAGATGAACGCGGCCATCGCGGCGCGAGGAGCGCGCGCCCGATGATCGGGCTCGACACGAACGTCGTCGTGCGCTACATCATGCAGGACGATCCGAAGCAGTCGCCCAAGGCCACGCGACTGATCGAGAGCCTGACGAGCGACGCTCCAGGCTTCGTGCCGCTGGTGGCCGTCATCGAACTGGTCTGGGTGCTCGAGTAGAGTTACCGCCTAGCCCGCGAGCAGGTGGCCGAGGCGCTGGATCTGTTGCTGCGCAGCAAGGAAATCCTGATCGATCGAGCCGACCTCGTGCTGCAGGCGCAACGCCGGTACGCCGCGGGCGGCGCCGACTTCGCTGATGGACTGATCGAGCGCATCGCGCATGCCCAGGGTTGCACGGCGACGATGACCTTCGACGCTGGCGCCGCGAGGAGCGCGGGCATGACGCTGATGCGGTGACTCGCACAAGCGCTCTTTGCGGTTGGCCGTCGGTCATGCGCCATAACGTGACGATGTCGACTGGGCGAGCGCAATCTGAGGGGCAGTTGCCGGTGGACAACGAAATCCCGCAGGCAGCCACGGCTGGAGGAGAGAGAAAACGAACCGCCAAAACGGTCAGGCCAAGCCGGTCTGACTCAAGCCAACAGGCCTCCTCGAAACCCGGTGCGGTTCAGGCCACGCTGATTTCGGAACTTGACGTGCTGGCGCCGCAGGCACCCCGCATCCTGCTGTCCACCGGGAAGCTCGTCTGGCGAAGGTTTCGATCATCCCGCACTGGATACCTTGGTGCTGGCGATGCCCGTTTCCTGGAAAGGCACGCTGCAGCAGCACGCGGGCCGCCTGCACCGAGAACACGCCAACAAGACCGATGTGCGCATCATCGACTTCGTCGACGCCGGCCACCCGGCATTGCTGCGGATGTGGGACAAGCGACAGCGGGGCTATCGCGCGATGGGGTATCGAGTGGCAGCGGAGGCCATCAGCGATGACGGCAACTCTCCGGCAAGTTCTGGACGGACTTCCACCTATCAAGATAGAAATTCAGTATTTCAGGTGGAATTTGTTTAGAATCAAATACCTATGACGTACAAGAAGACAGACTTCGTCCCGTTTTCTGCCGATGCTCAGCGATCGATTGCCAACCTCGAAGCCGGCTACGAGCAACTGGTTGACATTGAGCGCGAACTCGATGCGATGCCCACCAGCATGTTCTGGCAGAGCAAGAACGGCAAAGACTACCTTGCGGTCAAGAAGACCACGTCCGACTCCGGCACCACACAGGGGGTTCGGTCACCGGAGACCGAACGCCAGTTCGCCGAATACTCGGCTGAACGCGAGCGCCTGCAAGTGCGCAGGGCATCGCTGAGCGCCCTGGTTCAAGATCGCGTCAAGCTCTGCCGGGCGCTGCGCCTGCCCCAACTGGCAGAGCAGCAAGGGCGCCTGCTGCGCGCGCTGGATCTGCACGGTCTGTTGGGCTATGACGTGCTGGTCGTCGGCACCAACGCATTCGCTGCCTATGAGATGGTCTGCGGTGCGCGGTTCCCGGTGGGCAACGAAGCCACTGAGGACTTCGATTTGGCCTGGTGCCGGAACACCAGGGTCTCGCTGGCGGCCATCGCGCCATCCGCGCCGCATCCAGCAGCGAGCGGGCGGGCATCCCTCATGTCCGTGCTCAAGCGAATCGACAACACGTACGCAATCAACAGGCGCAAGCCCTACCAGGCGGTCAACGATGCTGGCTATGAAGTGGAACTGTTGGCTGCACCCAGCACCCACCCTCTACCGAACAACGAAGCCTTCGAGCCCATGACCACGCTGGAGGAGCAGGAATGGCTGCTCCGTGGGACACCCGTGCGATGCGTGGTGACGACAAACAAACCGGGAGCTTGCCCGCTTTACGTACCCGATCCGCGCTGGATGGCCGTCCACAAACTCTGGCTCAGCCTCAAACCCGAACGCAATCCAGCCAAGAAGGGCAAAGATGCGCGGCAGGGCAATGTGCTGCTGGACGCAACGCGGTACTTCTTGCGGGACAGCTATCCGATGGACCTCGACTTCGTGCTGGAGCTGCCACCAGAGTTGCGAGACCTCTTTACGGCCTGGGCCGAACAGTCCGGCTTCGATCCAACGAACCCGTCTGCCTGATGACCGACAAGACAATGACAGGCAACGCACAGCGCCCTAGCGAGCCGGCCCACACGCCCATGATGGCCCAGTACCTGCGCATCAAAGCCGACTTCCCCGACACGCTCGTCTTCTATCGCATGGGCGATTTCTACGAGCTGTTCTTCGACGACGCGCGCAAGGCCAACCGCCTGCTCGACATCACGCTCACCACGCGCGGCCAGAGCGCGGGCGAGCCGGTGGTGATGGCCGGTGTGCCGGTGCATTCGGTGGAAGGCTATCTGTCGCGGCTGATCAAGCTCGGCGAGGCGGTGGCCGTGGCCGAGCAGGTGGGGGATGTCGCCACCGCCAAGGGACCCGTCGAACGCAAGGTAGTGCGCGTGGTCACGCCCGGCACCGTGACCGACAGCGAACTGATGGCCGAGCGCGCCGACACGCTGCTGCTGGCCGTGCACCGCCAGCGCGGGCGGCCCAGTGCCGCGTCGCCCGATGGCCTGCTCTACGGGCTGGCCTGGCTGGGCCTGGCCAGCGGCCAGCTCGGCGTGACCGAATGCACTGAGGGCGACCTGGCCGCCTGGCTGGCGCGGCTGGACCCGGCCGAGATCCTGCACGACGGCAGCGAGTTGCCTGAGTCCCTGCGCCAGGCGCGTGGCGCACGCACCGCGCGCCCGGCCTGGCAGTTCGACAGCGGCTTGGGAGAACGCATGCTGCGCGAGCAGTTGCAGGTGGCCACGCTCGCCGGCTTCAACGCCCAGGACCTGGGCGCCGCGCACGCCGCCGCCGCCGCGCTGCTGAGTTTTGCCGAGCACACCCAGGGCCGCGAGGGCAGCACATTGGCGCATGTGCGCACGCTCAGCGTGGAACGCGCCAGCGACCTGCTCGAATTGCCACCGTCCACGCACCGCAACCTGGAACTGGTGCAGACGCTGCGCGGCGAAGACAGCCCCACATTGCTGAGCCTGCTCGACACCTGCCGCACTGGCATGGGCAGCCGGTTGCTGCGCCACTGGCTCACGCACCCGGCACGCGGCCGCGCACCGGCCAGCGAACGCTTCGAGGCCATCGGCGCGCTCATCGAACAAGGTTTCGAGCCGCTGCGCGAGGCCTTGCGCAGCGTGAGCGACGTGGAACGCATCACCTCGCGCACCGCCTTGCGCCAGGTGCGGCCGCGTGAACTCGCCGGCCTGCGCGCCACGCTGGCTGCGCTGCCGGTGCTGCGCACCGTGGCACCGCAGGGCACGCCGCTGCTGGACCGGCTGCACGAGGCGTTGGCGCCCGACGCCGCACTTTTCGACGCACTGAGCGCCATCGCCGACGAACCCGCGGTGCTGCTGCGCGACGGCGGCGTCATTGCGCCGGGTGTGGACGCCGACCTGGACGAACTGCGCGGCATCAACCAGAACTGCGACGCCTTCCTGCTGGACCTGGAGGCGCGCGAGCGCGCGCGCACCGCCATTCCAAATTTGCGCGTGCAGTTCAACAAGGTGCACGGCTTCTATATCGAGGTCACCGGTTCGCACCTGGACAAGGTGCCCGCCGACTACCAGCGCCGGCAGACGCTGAAGAATGCCGAGCGCTACATCACGCCGGAGCTGAAGACCTTCGAGGACAAGGCGCTGTCGTCGCAGGAACGCGCGCTGGCGCGCGAGAAGTGGCTGTACGAACAGTTGCTCGACCACCTGCAGGGCTTCCTGGC
>JAABPT010000112.1 GCA_011391855.1 Burkholderiales bacterium | reverse complement strand
AGCTGCGGTGCACGGCGTCCAGCAGCAGGTGCTCACCGAGCCCCTTGCCCTTGGTGGCCTGGTCGACGGCCAGCCGGTCCAGCAGTGTCACGGGCAGCTGCGGATAGCGCGGCAGCTTGCGGGCCAGGTCGTCCGGCAGGTCGGCGATGGTCAGCACTGACGCTGACAAGGTGTAGTAGCCAAGCACGCGGTTGTCGGGCGCGTTGACCGCGACGAAGGGCGCGGCCACGCGCTTGTCGGCGTCTTGCCGCGCTTGCTGCTTCAGATAGCGGTCGAGCGCGTCCGCGCCGCAGTGGAAGGCCGTCCGGTCGTGCTGTCGGCCCAGGGGTTCGACAATGTTGCGGGTCAAGTCCACCGGCTAGGCGCCGGTGCGTTGGCCGATTTTTTGGCGATAGGCCTTGGCCGCGCGTTTGAGGCGCGCATTCGGCTCCGGCGGTGTCAGCAACGCTTGAACAAAGGCCAGCTGCTCTTCGCGCGACAGGCGGATGGATTCGTGCTCGGCGATCACCCGGCGCGCAGCGTCCTGCGCGCTGGCGACGACGAACTCGCTCAGCGTGCGGCCAGAGAGCGCAGCCGCCTGCTGCAGCAGGCTCTTCTGCGCTGCGGATACGCGAGCTTCGAGCCGGGCGTCGCGCGTGGTATCGGGACTGTCTTGAACTGGCATGGTCGTCTCCCTGCCGGAAATGTACGGCAGATGTCCGTACTGGGCAATCAAGCTGATGACGCTTGTTGTCCAGCGTCAGCTGGGCAGTGTGGCCGCCGGCACGCCACAGCGCTGCATGGCGGCCAACAAATCCTGGTCCAGCGTGGCCAGCGGCAGCCGTCGGCGCAGGGCCAGTTCCAGGTAGCAGGCGTCGTAGGCGCTCAAGGCGTGATCGGCGGCCAGGGCGTCCAGCGTCAGCAGGCTCACGGGTTCGCGACACACTTGCAGACGGAGAGCCGCGGCCGCTGCAGCCAACTCGGCGCGCTTGGCCGCCGTGATGCGGCGGCGACGCTGTGCGCTGCGCAGCAGGTTGGCCATTTCCGGCAACCACAGCATGGGCACCCAGACCGCGCTTGTGGCTGTCGCCTGCAGCGCGGCCCGGGTGTAGGCCGTGGCTTCGTCGGGCAGGAACCAGCCGGCGCTGACGGATGCGTCCACCACGAAGGCGGCGGACGGCACGCCGAAGACCGGCGGGCCCTCGCGGGCCACGAGTCGGGTGGCGCCGGGCCTGCGGGGGAGCCGCCCTGCCGGCCCGCCGAGCGACATCAGCGCCGGCCTTCGCGGATCAGGTCGCGACTCTTGAGGGTGCCCAGGCTCACGCCGCGGCTGGCCTCCTGCAAGCGCGCGACAGCATCCTGCGCGCTGCGCTGCCGCGTGGCGTCGTCCTCGGGCGGGGCCAGCCGGGCCACCACCTTGCCATGGCGCGTGATTTCAATGACCTCGCCCGCCAGCACACGGTCCACCAGCTCGGACAAGCGGTTCTTGGCTTCGAACAGCGCAACTGCAGGCATGGTTTGGATCTTCAACGGCGGGCAAGCCGAAAATATAGCTAGCTAGCCCGAAATTGGCAAGACCCAGGGTGGGGACTTCCTTTGGCGGCGTGGCGGCGTGGCAGCCGTCAGGCCCGCCGCGGCATGCGAAACGGCAGCATGCCCTGTACGGGCAGCGACACCAAGGGCTTCACGTCCAGCGTCTCGTGCACGGCGGTCACGCGCTCGCCCAGCACGCCGGCTTGCAACACCGAGCGCACGTAGAACGGCGTGTCTTCCAGCGTCTGCTGCACGCGCGCGGGCACTGAGGGGTCGCTGCGCATCGTGCGGCCCAGCCGCCATTTGGAGCGTGGCAATATCTGGCGCGGCGGTGCGTCGAATGCACGGGTGCCGCCGTCGGCGGCGAAGCGCTGCGCGATGACGCGGCCGCCGTCGGCGGCTTCGCCGGGGCCTGGCCGCACGTCGTAGATCACCGCCGTGCTGCCGTCGCGCAGCAGGGCGCGCGACCAGTCCCAGTCGCTGAAGGCGCGCTCCACCGGTTCGTCGCCCTCGTTGGAGTCCAGGTAGGCGTGGCCGCTCCAGCGCAGACCCGGCTGATCCAGTTCGACCTCGATGCGCGAGCAGGGTGCAATCGGCCCCCAGCGGTGGCGGCCCGCGGCGTCCAGCGCGGCCGTGAAGTTGCACAGGCCCCGCGGGTGAAGGCGCACGCGGCCGCGGACGCGACTCGGCAGCGGCACGGTGATCTCGTCGATGTCGATCACCAGTGCCTGCCCGTCCCAGCGCATGCGACTCGGACCGATCTGCAGTTCGCTGGCGCTGCGCGCGAGCTGACCGCGGCCGCGTTCGGTCATGGTCCAGCGGCTGGCCCCCTGGCCGTAGAGCGCCACGTTGAGCGCGACGTGGTTCTCGGCCTCGGCGGCACCGCGTGCCAACGCGCGCCGGTAGTAAGGCGAGAAAACGCTGCCGACGAAGGCGATGATCGTCAGCCCGTGCCGGCCGTCGTCGCTGAGGGCGTCGAGATACCACCAGAGATAGCCGCCCGACGGCACTGGCTGGTCGAATCGAGGTGCGCCATCAGCGCTGCGGCCGCCAGCCGGCCCGACATCGCCGCCATCGGCACGCCCGGGCCCGGGTGCACGCTGCCCCCCGCCAGGTACAGGCCCGGCAGCGCGCTCACCGAGCCCGGCCTCTTGAACAGCGACATCCAGCCGTGGTTGGCCGCGCCATAGAGCGCCCCGCCCGTGGCCGGAAAGAGCTGGTGGAACTGTGCCGGCGTGGTGGTCACCACCTGCTCGGGCGTGGGGTCGATCTGCAGGCCGCAACGCTGCAGCAAGGCCAGGCTGCGGGACAGGCATGGGTCGGTCTCCAGGGCGTCGAAAGAACGGCGGTCGCCGTCGGCGGGGGCATTGACCAGGCACAGCAGGCGCTCGGGTCCGGCCGGCGCGGCCGCATCGTCGCTGCGGTCCTGCGCGCAGACATATACGGTGCCGTCGCGCGGCAGCCGGCGGGCGCGGAAGACATCGTCGAATTCGCTGCGGTAGTCGTCGCCGAAGAAGACGTTGTGCCGCACCAGGGGCAGCCCCGCGGTGCGCGTGCGCAGGGCCCAGGTCACGGCCGAGAGCGAACGCCTCGCCTCCGGCACCGCGGGCGCGGCATGTGCCGCCTCGTCGCCCAGCAGGCCTTGCGCCAACGCATGGGCATCGCCATTGAAGACCACCGCATCGGCCGCCAGCTCGCGCCCGTCGGCCAGCTGCACGCCGCAGGCGCGTCCGTTGCGCACAAGGATGCGCCGGCAGGCCTGGCCGAACTGCAGCGTGGCCCCGCGTTCGCGTGCCAGTTGCGCCATGGCGCGCGGCAACGCGTGCATGCCGCCGGGCACCGACCAGACGCCGCTTTGTTCCACATGCGCGATCAGCATCAGCGTGGCCGGTGCCTGCCAGGGCGAAGCGCCGCAATAGGTGGCATAACGGCCGAAAAGCTGGCGCAGGCGCGGGTCGTGGAAATGGTGGCCGAGCCGCGCCCACAGCGTGGCGAACGGCCCCAGGCCGGTGAGCGTGGCCAGCCCGGCCGGGCCCAGGTCGCGGATCATGCGCAGCACGCTGGGTCTTGGCGATCGGATGTGCGGGCCTTCCAGCCGTTCGTAGACACGTCGCGCCTCGGTGCAGAAGGCCAGGTAACGGCGGCCCTCGGCGGGGCTGGAGAAGCGTGCGATGGCATCGGCCGAAGCCTGCACGCCGGCGTGCAGGTCGAGCTGTTGTGTGCGGCCGTCGGTGCCGGGCCGCCAGGCGTGGCGCGCCAGGATCGACAGCGGCTGCAGGGCCACCAGTGCGTCGAGCGAACTGCCGACCTCGGCCAGGATCTCGTCGAACACCCAGCGCATGGTAAAGACGGTGGGGCCGGCGTCGATGCGCGCACCGTCCACCGCCACCTGCCGCATCTTGCCGCCGGGCTCGGTGGCGGCTTCGACCAGCGTCACCTGCAGGCCGCGGCAGGCCAGCAGCAGCGCGCTGACGAGGCCGCCGATGCCCGCGCCGACGACGACCACGCGCTGGTCATGTCGTGGCGCGGCGGCGGCGCGGTGCTGGCGCGATGCCGAAGGATCAGCCATGGGTCCGGCCCTTCCAGCGGCCACTCAGTTGCAGCAGCGCGAAGCGCACGAACATCGACTCGCTGAAATGGCCTTGCCCGTAGGCGGCACGGATCGCGGCCAGGTGCGCGCCGCTGCGGGCATAGGCGTCCATCGCGGCCTGGCTCTCCCAGACGCTGAAGGTGGCCTGGCGCAGCAGCGGCGCTTCGCCCAGGCCCATGGCGAGCCGGCAGCCTTCGGCCCGCTCCAGCGCAGCTTCGGCGGGCGGCGAGTTGCGCCAGAAGGCCCAGGCCTTGTGCGGGCGGATCGACGCGCGCGTGAGCGCCGCCACCGGGCCGTCGGCCATGGGGCTGGCGGTGACGGCCATGCCCTGGCCGCTCCAGCTGCCGCGGCTGGCCGTGGCGCGCAGCTTGGCGATGCACAGTTCGCTGGCGTGGGTGCGGTAGGCCTGCATCGCCGGCGACGCGTCGATGAAGGCATCGGCGGCGCGTTCGCTGTCGAAGATGACGAACAGTCCCTGCCGCCGCAGCCCGGGCCGCAGTCCGAAGCCGCCGTGGTGGCCGCTGCCCAGCGTCTTGGCGAAGACCAGGCCGGGGATGCGGCGCAATGGCAGGGCGCCGAGCACGATGCGCGACCAGCCCCAGCTCAGCGCGCCGGGCGCCAGTTCCACGAGCAGCAGCACGGCCACGTGATCCGCCGGCGGCACCGACGCGCGGGCTCCTCGCCCGGCCGGCTTCGCGGCGCTGCCGGGCCCGGCCGGACCCCGGCTGGGCAGGCGTTGCACGGCTGAAGAACGGGCCGGTTCGAACATCGATGGATGCTGCAGCAAACCGGCCCGGGCCGCCACCCGGCGGTCTATTTGACCGTGACCTCGACGCGGCGGGCGGCCGGGTCTTCACCGGCCAGGTTGGCTTCGGCCTGCACGGGCTTGTCCAGCACCACGCGGCTGGCCGCGATACCGGCGCCGACCAGCGAATCGCGCACGGTAAAGGCGCGCTGCTTGGCCAGCTCCTGGTTGGCCGCCAACTCGCCCGAGGCCGAGTGGTAGCCGGAGATCGTCGCCCGGGCCTGCGGCTGGGCCACCAGGGTGGCAATCACGGTCGTCAGCCCCAGGGCCTGGTCGGACTCCAACGTGGCCGAACCGACGCCGAAATAGAGCACCGAGCGCATGGCATCGGCCAGCGGCGCCGGCAGGCCGTCGGTGGGTGCCGCCAGCGTCAGCAGCGCCGGGTAGTCCTTGGCCATGGGGGCACCGTACAGTGGCTTGTAGACCCCCTGGTGGCAGGTGGCGCAGTTGATCTTGGCCACGTCGCCGGTGGGCCCCAGGCGCGCAGCGGGGAAGCTGGCGGTGAGCGGCACGATGTACTGGTTGTTCAGGTCGCGCGCCATGCGGATGCCGTGCCAGGCCGTCGTGCGCTGCGGCGGCGCGCCGTCCCATTCCTTGAAATTGCGCGTGTTGTGGCAGTAGGTGCAGTTGACGCCCAGGCTGTTCGACAGGTGCATCATCAGGCCGTAGGTCTGCTCCGTCTGCACGATCGAAGCCACGTGGTCGGTGGGCAAGGCCGTGGCGCCGCCCACGCCGATGGTCTGCGCACCCAGCAGGTAGGGGCCGAAAGGGTCGTTCGGCAATGAACTGAGTCCCACCGTCTTCAGCGGCGTGTTCTGGCCCGCCTTGTCGCCGATGAAGTTGGCGTTGGCGCGCGGTGGCTCGGGCGCGAACCACACGTTGACCGGAACGGCCTTGCCGCGGTGGCAGGTGTAGCAGGTGACGCCGGTGGCGGCCACGTGCGGCTTCCAGTCGGCGTTGATGTGCTGCGTCATCTGGATCATGCGCCGCGCCACGACCTTGGTGTACTTGCTGTCGTCGGCCAGGTTCTCCGGCACGTGGCAGTAGTTGCAGCCTTCCTTGGGCGAGATCCACGCCGTGATGGCCGCCATCTGGCGCGTGAACTCGCCGATGCTGAGGTGGCCGAGCAGCTGCACATTCTTGTAGATGTCGCGCACCTTGGGGCCGTCGGGGCTGGCGGCTTCGGTGGCGGCCGGGGCCTGGTTGGCCTCGGCCACGACCACCGCCGTGCGCGGGTTGTAGACCAGCTCCATGCCGGTGCCGCGGTAACCGCGCTGCACGGTGTCCACCGGCGGGCGCTCGCAGCCGGCGAGCAGGGTGGTGGCGGCCAGCAGCGCGGCCAGGGCGGTGTTGAGCAGGACTCGCATCACTTCACCCCCTGCAGCAGCGTGGCGGGGTCGACCGACGGCGGGAAGACCGGCGGGTAGGGCGGCGCCACGCCGTGTTTCATGGCCCACAAGTACCAGTTGTCGACAACGGTGCCGGTGAGCAGGATGCCGATGCCGCCAGCCAGCGGGCACAGCACGGCAAACCACCACGCCCAGCGGTGGATCGATTCGGTGGTGGCGTTGAAGCCCATGGTCCAGCGCCAGAAGAGCGCGGCGCGCTCGCTGGCGGTGCCGCGGTCGGCGATCTGTTCCAGTTCACGCTCGCCGCCGAACCGGCTGACGGCCAGGATGGTGGCGCCGTGCATGGCGAACAGCAGCGTGGCGCCGTACAGGAAGGCGATGGAGAGCGCGTGGAACGGGTTGTAGAAGAGGTTGCCGTAGCGGATGGAGAAGGCCGCCGTCCAGTCCAGGTGCGGGAAGATGCCGAAAGGCACGGCCTCGCTCCAGCTGCCCATCAGCACGGGGCGGATGAAGCCCAGCACCAGGAACAGCCAGATCGCCGCCGCGAAGGCCCAGGCCACGTGCGTGCCCATGCCCAGAGCCCGGGCCCGCGTATACATGCGCAGCCACCACAGCAGGATGGACGCGGTGAGAAAGCCGCCGGCCATGAGCCACCAGCCGCCCTGGTTCAGCGGCGGCAGCGACAGGCCGTATTCCGGCGCTGGCGGTTCCAGCGACAGCCAGAACAGCTGGCGGATGAACTGGACGATGTCCCAGTTCACCTGCGCCAGCATGTTGAAGCCGATGATGTTGAAGGCGGCGATGCCGAAGATCAGCGAGGCCACGCCCAGGCTGCCCAGGTAGATGGGCCCCACCTGCGGCATGCCCAGGCGCCCGAACAGGTGCACCTGCGGCAGGTCGGTGCCGGTGCGCGGGCCGTGGCCCGGCCCGAGCGGCACGCCCAGGTTGGCAGGCCCCACGGCCTGCACTTGCGTGAAGAGGTTCTGGTATTCAGCCATGTCTTTGCTCCTGTCCGCTCACTGCAGCGGCCATTGCGACCAGATCGGAAGATTCAGCCACCAGCCCCACCACTCGGGCCAGCCGCGGGTCCAGAACGGACCGCTGATGACGATGCACACGGCGCTGAAGAACACGGCCGCCAGCGCCAGGAACAGGCCCAGCCGGTGGATGCCCAAAGCGCCGATCGAATAGCCGATGGCGTCGCGAAAGAAGGTGTCCTCGTAGTCGGCCGTCTTCATGGCCTCGCCCTTCTTCGGGTTGCTGGCCGACAGGATCAGACCGCCGTGCAGCGACAGCGCCAGCGTCGTCGTGAAGAAGAAGCTGATGGCGATCATGTGCGCCGGGTTGTAGTGGAAGTGCAGGTACTGGTAGCCCACGTTGGACACCCAGTCCAGGTGGCTGAAGATGCCGTAGGGAAAGCCGTGGCCCCAGGCGCCCATGAGCACCGGGCGGATCACTACCAACGTGACGTAGGCGAAGATCGCCATGCCGAAGGCCCAGGGCACGTGCAGGCCCATGCCCAGCTTGCGGCAGATCTCGGCCTCGCGCAGCGCCCACGAGACGAACGCGCCGATGGCGCACACCGTGATCAACTGCCACAGCCCGCCTTCGAGCAGCGGCGCCATGGCCAGGCCGTAGCTCAAGTCGGGCGGCGCAATGCTGATCTGCCACAGGTTCCAGGTGGGGCCTTGCGAGGCTCCCCACAGGATCAGCGCCGTACCCAGCGCCGAGAAAAAGATCGTCGTCACGCCGAAAAAGCCGACGTAGAACGGACCGACCCAGAAGTCGAACAAGTCGCCGCCGACGAGGGTTCCCCCGCGGACGCGATACTTTTTCTCGAAACTCAGCATGGCCATATTCGTACCTCCGTCCGCCGGAACTGCCTCGTGCAGGCTCCCCTCGGCGAGTTGTTCTGGCGGCAGGAGCAACCGGCCCTCTCAGGCCTGGCCACCCCTGCCTTTTTTCCGCGCGAGCGGACTACTTCTTGAACTCGACCGAAGCCACGGCGGTGGGCATCGGTGCAACTTCCACCGCTGCCGTCTTCATGGCCAACCTGGCCCGGGCATTCGGGCCGTCCATCCAGTTGAAGGTGCCCGTGCTGAGCAGGATGAGGTGAATCATCACTGCCACGCCGAACAGAAAAGCCGCGAGTGCGACCATCGATCGCATCGGGTCGAAAAGACGCCAAATTCTCCACATGATTCCAAGCTCCTAGGTTAGGTGCGCCATGAAGGTATAGACCGCAGCCTTCACGCCGCCATTCAGTGACTTCACACCTTCTGCGCCCGGCAGCCAGGTCCGCCAATGCCAACCGAGCAACTGCCCTGTCAGGGCAATGGCCATGAACAACACGAAGCCCAGCGTGAAGATCAGCCAGTAACTGCGCTGGTCGGCCAGCACGGGCTTGTGCAATGTGTCAAGTGATTGGTTCATGTCGGTCCCCCTTCGTCGGGTCAAACGTTCAGGTGTTCAGAGCCAGGGACGCCAGATCCACACGAGGATGTGTGCGACCACGGCAATTGCCGTGAAGCCCAGGAAACCCTGCATGTAGTACTTGTGGAACTCCTGCGCCTCGTCGTCGGTGAGGCCCGAGATCGAGCCCTTTCTTTCAGCCATAGGAAAAGTCCTCCTGAATCGGCCTTGCGGCCACATGCGCACAAGACCCGCGCACCGTGGGCCACCCCGGCAAGACGCCGGAATGTCGGGAACGACCGGCGTGGCCGGTCGTCGAAGAGCGAGAAGCCGCAGTCATGCGGTTTCCTTGTTGCCGAGCAGCCGCTGCACCAGCGACACCGTCACACGCTCGGCACCGGCGGCGTGGGCTGCGCGTTCGGCGCGGTCGCGCAACTGCTTCGCGGCCGAGATCTGCACCAGCACCGGTTGCGTGGCGACATAGCGGCTGAGCGCTTCCTGCGCCGCGTCGTCCCAGGGCCTGGAATCGCCGCGGCGTGCCGGCGTGGCGGCGACCTTGTCGAGCTCGGTGCCCAGCGGCAGGATGTGGAACAGGGCGTCGAACAGCGCGTTGCAGAATTCCTGCACCAGGTAGGTCGCGCCCGCATAACCCATGAAGGGCGTGCCGGTGTGGCGGCGGATGATGGCGCCGGGAAACGAGGCCGGCACGAACACGGGTCGCGGCCCGTGGCCGGCAGTCGTCTCGGCCAGGTACATGCGTTCGTTGACGCTGCCGAACAGCACCAGCGGCGCCTTCTGGTGCACCAGTTGGCGGATGGCCTCGTTGTCGGTCTTGGCGCCGGCCACGCGCGAGACGGCGAAGTGGCACGGCAGGCCGAGCTCGTCTTCCAGAAAGTGACGGATGCCGCGGGTGTAGGTTTCGCCCGCCACCACTGCGAAGCTGGCGGTGCCGAAGAAGTCCTGCGTGACGCTGCGCCACAGGTCCCAGATCGGCTTGATCGTGGTGTGCTTCTCGCGTTCGATGAACGGTTCCGGGTCCAGGTGCAGCAATTCGCCCAGCTGGCGCAGGAAGGCCGTGGTGCTGTGCAGGCCGATGGGCGCCTGCAGATAGGGCCGCTCCAGCGCTTCGCACAGCAGGCGGCCGAATTCGCGGTACATGCAGACATTGGCGTCGGCATGCACCAGCTGCGCCACGTCGGCCAGGTGGCTGCCGAGTGGGAACACCATATTCACCTCGGCGCCGATGCCTTCGACCAGGCGCCGCATCTCGGCCAGGTCGCTGGGCATGTTGAAGGTGCCGTAGCAGGGGCCGATGATATTGACGCGAGGCTTCTCGGTAGCCGGCCTTTGCTCGAACGGAATTCTCTGCGGCACCTTGCGCAGGCCGTGTTCGGTCCACAGCCAGTACATCGCGCGGTTGGCACATTGCCACTGGTCTTCGTCGATGGTGCGCGGCAGGAAACGCGCGATCGTGGTGCCCTCGGGCGTGACGCCGCCGCCGATCATCTCGGCGATGGAACCGGTGACCACCACGCTGGGCAGGTCGGGGTCGAGCACCGCATGGGCGCGCTTCATCGCGCCTTCGGTGCCTTCGCGGCCGAGCTGTTCCTCGGCCAGACCGGTCACGACGATCGGCAGTTCGTGCGGCGGCAGCGCGTCGGTGTAATGCAGCACGCTGGTCACCGGCAGGTTCTCGCAGCCCACCGGGCCGTCGATGATGACCTGCAGGCCCTTGATGGCGGTGAACACATAGACGGCACCCCAGTAGCCGCCGGCACGGTCGTGGTCGAGTACCAACATCAGCCCATCTCCTCTGACTTGCGCTTCTTGGCTAGCTTGTCAAGCATCCGGCGGTTGTCTTTGCGGAAGTCGGGGTAGGCCTTGGGAACCTCTTCCCACACACCGGCCTTGTCGCCGTTGCCCACGCTGCCGAAGAAGTCCTTCATCTGGTCGAAGCGGTGCTGGTTGCCCATGGCGGCGTTGATCACCTGGATCAGCGAGCCCGCACCGGCCACACCCATCAGCGGGCGGGCAGAAATCAGGTTGGTGTAGTAGAGCGACGGGATGCTGGCTTCCTTGGCCGCCTGCACCACCGGTGTGGTGCCGATGGCCAGCTGCGGCTTGTATTCGCGCATCGCGTCCAGGTCGTTTTCAAGCGAGGCGCGGAACTGCACCTGCACGCCTTTGGACTTGAGCCAGGCGGCGTCGTGGGCGTTCCACGGCGTGGCCGGGCAGGCCGAGCCCACGTAGCGCAAATCGGCACCGCACTCCACCAGCAGGCGACCCACCAGCAGCTCGGAGCCTTCGTAGCCGCTGAGCGTGATGCGGCCGTTGATCTTCTGTTGCGACAACACGCCGCGGATGGCGGCCAGCGTGGCGTTGCGCGCCACGTCGATCTGCGCTTGGGCCACACCGGTGGCCTGGCCGATGGCGCCCAGCCAGTCGTGCGTGCCGTCCACACCCACCGGGGCCGAGCCCACGATTGCGCGGCCAGCGGCTTCGAACTCGCGAATGCTCGCCGTGTAGAACGGGTGGATGGCGGCCACGGCCACGCTGTCGAGGGCGCTGTACAGCTCGCGCCATTCGCGGGTGGGGGCCACGGTGCCCACCGCCAGACCCATGGGCGCGATCATCTGCGCGATCAGCATCGGGTCGGCCGGGAACATCTCGCCGAGCAGCGTGATGGTGGGTTTGTCGCTGCGCGCCTGACGCGGTGCGGGCACCGGGCCGGCCATGATCTCGCTGCGTGCGTACTTCAGCATGGCGCCGGTCAGCACGTCCTTGGCTTCGGCGTGGGTCGGCACGCCGAAGCCGGGCACGTCGATGCCGATGATGCGCACGCCGTTGATGGCCTTGGGCAGGATCTGCAGTGGCACACCGCTGGCGGTGGGCACGCACAGGTTGATGATGACGATGGCATCCAGCTTCTCGGGATCGGCCTGGGCGTGCACCGCTTCGCTGATGTCTTCGAACAGCTTGCCGGTCACCAGCGACTCGCTGTTGAAGGGCACGTAACCCACGCTGCGGCGCGCGCCGTAGAAGTGGCTGGTGAAGGTCAGGCCGTAGACGCAGCAGGCCGAGCCGCTGAGGATGGTGGCGGTGCGGCGCATGCGCAGGCCCACCCTCAACGAACCAAAGGCCGGGCACATGCTTTGGGGCTGGTCGTGCGGGCCGGCGTTTTCGCGCTTGGGGTAGTCGGCGGCGTACTGCGCCAGGATCTCGCTCTTGCCGGCCGACTTCGCTGCTGCCAGCAGCGTCTCGCCGCCGGCGTGGCAACCCATGCCATCGCCTTCGATGGCGGTGGTGGCCTTCGCGGGGATGATGGGGATGATGGGGATGGTGGTACCGGTCATGGTGTCAGACCTCGTCGTACACAACTTCCAGGGTGGGCTTGCTGGTGTCGGTCTTGCCGCACATGTCGAACTGGGTGGCGGGCTCCAGCACCACGTCGCGGCCGACGGCCGAGGCGGAGAACAGGCCGAGCAGTTCGTCCTGCGTCATGGGCTTGGGGCGCATGGGGGTGGAGTTGCCCACGTTCTCGGCGAGCTGGGCGAACATGGGGCCCCAGACCGATTCGGGGCGGCCGATGATTTCGTAGCTGGCGCTCTTGCGGCGGATGTCGTCGTCGGCTGGAATGACCGAGAGCACCGGGATGCCGACCGCTTCGGCGAAGTTCATCGCCTCGCCGGTGCCGTCGTCGCGGTTGATCACCATGCCGGCCACACCGACGTTGCCGCCGAGCTTGCGGAAGTACTCCACCGCGCTGCAGACGTTGTTGGCCACGTAGAGCGACTGCAGGTCGTTCGACGCCACCACGATGACCTTCTGGCACATGTCGCGGGCGATCGGCAGCCCGAAGCCGCCGCAGACCACGTCACCCAGGAAGTCCAGCAGCACGTAGTCGAATCCCCACTCGTGGAAGCCGAGTTTCTCCAGCAGCTCGAAGCCGTGGATGATGCCGCGGCCACCGCAGCCGCGCCCGACTTCCGGGCCGCCGAGTTCCATGGCGTAGACGCCGTCGCGCTTGAAGCAGACGTCGCCGATGGCAACCGCCTCACCGGCCAGCTTCTTCTTCGAGGAGGTCTCGATGATGGTGGGGCAGGCACGGCCGCCGAACAGCAGGCTGGTGGTGTCGCTCTTGGGGTCGCAGCCGATCAGCAAGACCTTCTTGCCCTGTTGCGCCATCATGTAGCTGAGGTTGGCGAGCGTGAAGCTCTTGCCGATGCCGCCCTTGCCGTAGATGGCGATGATCTGGGTGTCTTTCCTCACCTCGCCGCTGGGCACCGGATCGGGTTCGATGGCGGCCTCCTGGCGCAACTGGGCCTGGAAGTGGACCGGGTGACTCTTGATTTCGGGTGCGTTCATCAGTGTCTCCAGTCGAGGACCATCTTCAGACAGTGGGGGTCGCCAAAGGCGACTTCGTAGGCATCCCGCGCCTGCGCCGGCGTGTGGGTGTGGGTGATCAGGCCGTCGAGCGACAGGCGCCCGGTGTTGACCAGCTCGGTGACCGCCAGCAGGTCGGCGCGCTTCCATTCGGCGGCGACCCGGATGCTGACCTCGCGCATGAAGGCGGGCGCGTAGGCAAAAGAGATGTCCTGGTGGTAGAAGCCGGCGAGCACCACCTCGCCGCCCTTGTCCAGGCGCGGAATGACCTTGTGCAGGATCTGTGCGTCGCCGCTCACGTCGTAGATCGCGCGGTAGTTCTTGCGGTCGTCGTGGTCCGGGTGCAGCACGTCGTAGCCTTCAGCGCCCGCCTGGCGCAGTGCCTGCGTTTCCCACACCACCGGGGCCGGGGCGCCAGCGGCCACCGTCAGGCGCGCCAGCAGGCGGCCCATGACGCCGTGGCCCACGATCAGGTCGGGCGGGGTGTCGGGTTCGCGTGTGCCGCCGTAGGTGACGGTGTGGTACGCCGTGGCGGCCAGGGCCAGCAGCACCGCGTTGGCGTGGTCGTTTTCCACCTTCACCACCCGGCTTTCAGGCACCACCAGGCGCGAGCCGGCGCCACCAAACAGGTTGTGCACGCCCTCGAAGCTGTAGGAGCCGGGAACGAACACCCGGTCGCCGATCTGCAGCTGGCAGGGGCCCCGCGTGCGGGTCACGCGGCCGACCGTTTCGTAGCCGGGCACCAGCGGATAGCCCATGCCAGGAAAGGGGGGCATGCTGCCGTCCCAGAGCAGGCGCTCGGTGCCGGTGCTGATACCGCTGTACTCGACCGCGATCTCCAGGTCACCGTCGGTCAGGGTGCGCAAGTCCAGCGACTGCACCGAGAGGTGGCAGGGGCTCTGGAAAACGATGGCCTGTGCTTTCATGATGTGTATTTAGCGCGTGACAGTTAAAGGTGTCAACTAAAAGTGACGCATGTAGCAGAAGTCAAGGGAAAACCCCTAGCCTTGCGGGCCAGCAGCAGCTGAGCGTGCAGCGGCATGCGGTTGGGAATGCGTTCGATGTGGGTGAAACCGACGCTGGCGATCAGCTCGCTGAGCTCTTGCGGCGTGCGCAGGCGGCCCGCGCCCATCGCAAGCAGGTAGAAGTGGAAATACGGGTCGCTCGGGTCGGGGTGGCCACTGGCCTGGGCCATGGGCTCGGCCAGCAGCAGGGTGCCGCCGAGCGGCAGCGTTTCAAAAATAGCGCGCAGCAGCTGACGAACGGTCGCATCGCTGTGGTCGTGCGCCACCCGCACCAGGGTCACGAGATCGGCACCGCGCGGCAGAGCGTCTTGCGTGAAGCTGCCACCGTGCGTGGTGACGCGATCGGACAGGCCGCGGCGCTGCACCTGTTCATGGGCCAGTGCCGCCACCGGCGGCAGGTCGAACAGCTGCAGACGCAGGTGCGGCTGGGCCTCGGCGAGCGCGCAGACCCAGCCACCCAGGCCGCCGCCCACGTCGAGCACCCTGCGGTGGTCGGCAAAGTGGTAGCTGGTGAGCAGCTCGTCGATGACGAAGCGCTGCGACGTGGCCATGAGCGCCGAATAGCGCTCGAACTGTTCCTGCGGTGCGGGTGCTGGCGGGGTGTCGGCGCTGCCGGGCGTGTAGGGCCAGTAGCGGTGCATGTGGGCCTGGTGGGGATGGCGCAGCAGGGCCAGCGGGTCTTGCAGGTCCTGGAACAGCACTGCGTTGTGTTCCACCATGTCGCGGATGCCCGCGTGCGAGGCGACTGGCGCGCCCAGCCGTCCCAGTCCGTAGCGGCCAGCACCGCGGCGCTCGAGCAGGTGCAGTGCCACGGCCGAGTCCAGCAGCCGTTGCAGCGAGTCGGTGGGCAGCCGGCACTGGATGGCCAGCTCATCGGCGCTGCGCGGGGCAACGAGCACCAGGTCGAACAGTTTCAGGCGCACACAGGCCAGCAGGACTTGCGAGTGCACGAAGCCGGCCATCAGGTCGAACAGCCGGGCGGAGCGGCGGCGCACCAGCCAGCGGGTAAGCGGGCTCGCCGTGGCCATGCGGTTCAGCCCCGGGCTGGTCATCCAGCGGTCGATGCGGCGGGCGAATCGTTCCCGCCAGCCCGGCTGGCCGACCATCAGGGCATCGGAGGCGTTCAGGGCGCTCATGGGGGTACCTTCGCCCTGCAGGCTGCGGTGCGAGCTTGCAGGGGAACGGCCCGGCGCAGCGCTCATGCCGGGCCTGCGATGCAGGTGACGACGCTGGGTCGGGCGAGATGCGCGGCCTGGTGCTCGCGTTCCACACGGTCGCAGGCGCTTTGCGGGATCAGGCGTTCGGACTCCTGCAGCACGAGGTGGCGCATGGCGCTGCGGGCCGGACATTCGGGTACCGAGTCGATGGCGGCCTGCATGAGCCGGCGGAAATAGGCCATGGCACCGAGCAGGCCGAGGTCGGCGGCGGCGCTGGGGCGGTGGTGGTGGGCGTCCTGGCCGGCGGGTTTGCCCAGCTGGTCGGCTTGCAGCATCACGTCGCGGATGTCATCGGCCACCTGATAGGCCTCGCCCAGACATTCGCCCAGGCCACGCCAGCCACTCGGGTCGGCGCCCGCGGCTTGGGCGCCGGCACAGGTGGATGCCACGAACAGGGCACCGGTCTTGGCGCGCTGGTACTGACCGAGGTCCACCCGGCTCTCGCATTCCCAGGCCTGGCCAGCCACGATGCCGTCGGGAGCGCCAGTGCCCTCGCACAGGGTCATCAGCAGCGCGGCCAGGCGCTGCGGGTGCTGCACCCCGGTGCGCGCCAAGGTCTCGTAAGCCAGGATGATCAGCGCGTCACCCGCCAGCAGCGCCAGCGGTTCACCGAAGACCTTGTGCACGGTGGGCTTGCCGCGGCGCGTGTCGGCGTCATCGAAGCAGGGCATGTCGTCGTGGACCAATGAAGCGCAGTGCAGCAGCTCGATCGCCACCGCGGCGGCGTCGGTGAGCGCCGGTGCGTCTTCACCGCAGGCGCGTGCCACGGCCAGGCACAGCTGCGGGCGGATGCGGGCGCCGCCGGGAAACACCGCGTGGCGCATGGCCGCCAGCAGGCGGGGGGGGGCGCTGGGCCGGTGGGCCAGTGTGAGTTCCTTGTTCAGCGCCTGCTGGATGCGTGTCAACATGTCCATGGAGTCCTCGCCGGGTGCCGGGCTGTCATCCACATGCGACAGACCTTGTGTCAATCTAACATGACACTTCAGAATGTCAAAGGCATTTGACCATTCGGCGTGCGCACTGCGGGTAAACCCCATGCGTTGGCATGGATCTGATGTCCGGTGCAGGTGTGTGCCGCCGCGGGGTCGCGGCGGTCGCCTGCTTCAGTCCAGGGGGGGTTGGCCGATCGGCGGGGATGCGTCGCGCACCGCCCCCAAGCCGTAGGGACGTACCAGGTGCAGCACGTGATCGGGCACCATGGTTTTCATGCGCGCCGGGGCTTCGCGACGCAGGTGGATCATGGTTTCCACGGCTTTCATTTCCACCCTCGCTCGGGCGAACTCCAGCCCGCGCGGCCCCACGCGGGGCATCAGCCAGCCGACGACCGGGCGCAGCCAGTCGGGCATGCGGCGCAGCGGCAGCCCGCCAGCGGCGCGTTCCACGTTCTTCAGGAAACCGCGCACCGCACCCGCGCGCTGGCCGGCGCTGCCCGGTGGGCCGGTCACCACTTCGTCGCCGAGCAGCTCCAGCAGCGCCTGGCCTTGTTGGTTGCGCACCAGCAGCCACTGCTCGCCCTGGCCACCCATGTAGCCCACGGTGATGTCGGCCAGCACGTTCGTGTAGTCCACGCAGGTGCGGCAGGTCATGGGAAAGAAGTCGGGAGGCAGGGTAGAGAGTGGCAGCTGCAGGAAGGGAATGGTGCGCACCGCGCCGTCTTTCATGCGGATCTCGACGTGGTAGTCGGCCCGGAACTCGAGGTAGCTCACGTCCTGCGGCGAGGGCGAAACGAGAGCCAGGAACTCGTGAAAGCGCTCGGTGGTGGTGTTGTCCGAGCAGGGCGTGCCGATGACGACCAGCTTCTCCAGCCCCTGCTCGGCTTCGAGCTCGGGCTGGATGGCGCGCAGCGCGTAGATCTGGCACGGAATGCCGATCACAGCCAGCCGCTTGTGGCCGAGCTGGAGCGCGGGCTCCACCAGCGCCACCAGCGGTGCGTAGCCCATGCGCATGCCGCGGCAGCGCGCCATGTCTTCGGCGCGGGTCACCAGCACCGGCAGCGGGCGCCAGGGATCGTCCGGGTGGGGTGCCATGGCAATCACCGCGTCCACCTGGCCGCTCAGCAGCAGTTTCTCGGCGATGCGGGTGGTGATGCCGGTCCACTGTGCGCCGCTCAGTGGCTTCGCCAGGCGGGCTTGCAGCATCTGCTGGTAGGGGCCGAAAAACAGCTCGTCGTCGCCCGCCTCGCCGGGGCCGGGCAGGCGGCGCGAGCGCCCGTGCGCCCGCCGCTCGAGCGCCGGATAGTCGGGCTGGATGAACTGGCAGGCCTGTCCGCAGCGCTTGGGGTTGGGGGTGCGCGAGAGGCCGCAGTCGGTGCAGAAACGGCGCGCGGGTGCCTCGGGCAGCCCGGGCGTCCACAGGGGTGCCGGTGGATTGCCCATGGGCGTGCGTTCGCCCTGCGGGCTGGCTGTGGAGCGGCCCGCCGCGAAGCTCATGCACGGGCCTCCGCAGGGGCCTGGTCGTGGTACGCCGACACGATGTGCCCGGCCACCAGAGCGGGCTGTTCTTCATGCGCTAGATGGCCCAGGCCGGGCAGCACGATACAGCGCCCCTGCGCCGCCGGCGACAGTTGAGCCAGCACGCGCTGCGCCTGTTCGGGCGGCACCGTGCGGTCCCGCTCACCCACCAGCAGCAGCAGCGGCACCGCCAGACGAGGCAGGTCCCGGGCAAAGGCGTGCAGGTCCCAGTTGGCCATCATGCCCAGCGCGCCTGCCGCGTGTTCAGGGCTGCTCACCAGACGCTGGTAAAGCGAGGTTCCCTCCTGGCTCAAGGTCGAGCCGGTGCTTTCCAGCAGCCTTTTGAGCACGGCCGGTTCGTTGGCGTGCCAGGCAAACAGGCGGGGCACGAACGGCGCCGAGGCCATGAGCTTGGCCGCAGGTGCAAACAGCTGGCCGGCCAGCCCGCCCAGTGGGAGCAGCGCGGCGTTCAGACCGACCAGCAACCGCGGCGCGATCATTCCCTCCAGACACATCCGGATCGCAACGGCAGCGCCAGCCGAATGGCCCACCACCAGCGCCGGATCGCAACGCACCGTCTGCAGCAGGCCGTGCAGTGCGCGCGCCATGCCGGGCAGCGAGAGCTGCGGCGCGCCCACGCCGCCGGGCGGCATGCCGGTGAACGCGTGGCCGGGCAGGTCCAGCGCGACCACCTGGAAGTGCTGCGCCAGCAGCGGCGCCAGATCGCGCCAGGAATGGGTGGAGGCGCCGGTGCCGTGCAACAGCAGGGCGCAGGGAGCGTCTCCGTTGGGGCCGGCGAAACGCTGCACATGCCAGCGAAGGCCGGCGGCCTGCACAAAGTGGCTGCGGCCGTGGTGCGGCCAGTGCGGGCCGTCGCGCTCCCAGTTGAGCTCGCGGGCCATGGCGTTCAGCGGGGTGGGCGCGACACGAGTTGCACCGCCTGCGACAGGCCTGCGGCCCCGGCGTGCGGCAGTGGAACATAGGCCGCACCCATGCCATCGGCCAGTGCGCGTGCGGCGTCGCTGGGCTGGGGCGATGTGTCGATGAGCAGGGCGGTGAAGCCGGCCTGGCGGAACACGCCGGCGGCGACCAGCGCGTCTTCGGCGGCGCGTGCGCGGCTGCCGGCGCCATCGAGTGCAATGTTGGCGCGGCCGTCGGTCAGCATCACCACGATGGGTGTGTCCCCTTGCCGGGCCAGCTGGCCGGCGAGCTCACCCGCGGCCTCGATGCCCGAGGCCAGCGGTGTGCCGCCGCCGCCGGGCAGGGCGCAGAGGCAGCGCTTGGCGCGCGCCAGCGAGCGGGTGGGTGGCAGCAGCAGTTCGGTGCCGGGTCCGCGAAAGGCCAGCACGGCCACGCGGTCGCGCCGCACATAACACTCGGCCAGCAACAGCTCCACCGCGCCTTTGGCCTCGGCCAGCCGGTGCAGCGCCGCCGAGCCCGAGGCGTCCACCACGAACACGGTGGTGGTGGGGCGGTGCTGGCGAAAGCGCACCACATGAAAGTCTTCGCGCCGCACCTGGATGCGCGCGGGCGAGCCGGTGGCGTTCTGGCGCAGGCGCTGCCAGGGCGCGGCTGCGCGCAGCGTTTCCAGCACGTGCAGGCGTGCGCCCGAGCGCGGTTCACCGCGCCGCGTGCCGACGGGCCGGCCACGGTGCTGGTGTTTCACCGCAGCACCCGAGCGGCCGGCTGCGGCGGCACGCGCCTGGCGCGCCTGTCCGAGTTGCAGCGCGGCGAGCAGACCGGGCGGTATGGCCGCGCGGACGGCCTCCACCAGGCGGTCCTCCAGCGCCTGCGGATCGGCGGGTTGTGTGGCGGCGGATGGGTCTTCGGGCAGGGGTTCGGTGGGGGACGGGTCCGCTGGTGGTGGTTCGGGCCTGGTTGGCTCACTGGCTTCGGGCGAGGCGGGGGGGGCCGGCGTGGCCGCGTCCGGCAGTGGCTCTTGCGCCGGCATCCGGGTGGCGCGCGGCGCGAGCACCAGCCGGGCGGCCAGCGCAGCGTGGCTTTCGTCCACTTCGTCCAAGCCAGCCAGTGCAGCGGCGGCGCGCGCGGCGCGCAGGGCGAGCAGGGATGCACGCAGGGACGCCACGCCCCATACCAGTGCCGCAGCGCAGAGGCTCTCCAGCAGCGCGTCAGGCAGCCGCACCTGGTGCAGCACGGCGCGCGCCTGTTCGATGTCCCGGCGCTGCCAGTCGGTCGCTTCGTCCTCCGGCCCGGCGGGCGCCAGCGCGAGGTGGAAGGCCAGGCGGTCGAGCAGGGTGGCCGGCAGGCGTTCTTCGTCGCTCGCACCTTCGTCCAGCGCCACCAGCGCGAGCCGTGCGGGCCTGCGCTCGCCCAGGCCGTCGCGCTCCAGCACCACCTGCTGGGTATCGAGCACCGCCGCCAGCTGCGAGGCCACGCCGGCCCCGACGCGCTCGGCCATGGCCAGCAACAGCACGCCGCCGTCAGCGCGCGCGAGCAGACCGCGTTGCGCCACCGGTTTGCCGCTGTGCAGGGTGGCGGCCAGATCCAGCCCGCCGAGCAGGGCCGCGTCGGTGGCGTGCAGCGGCACGCGCAGGAGGGGTGCCGACTCGGGCAGGCATTGCCGGAGCAGCGCCAGCCAATGATCGCGCAGCGGGCCAGCCGGTGCGCGCAGCGCCACGCCGCCCAGCGCCACCGGGTCCACCGCGATCAGGGCCGCGGCGAGCGCCGCGTCGGCGCCCAGACTGGGGCGCAGCCCGGGGTTCATGCGCCCATCAGTTCCGCCACGGCGCGCTCCACCCGCACCGTGGAACCGGCGTTGTCCAGCGGGTTGCGGCGCAGGCGGTGGCGCAGGGCGGGGCCGGCCACGCGCTTCAGATGCGCATCGCTCACGCCAGTGTCGCCTTGCAGCGCGGCCATGGCGCGCGCCGCGCGGATGAGGGTGAGGTCACCGCGCAGGCCGTCGGTGCCCAGCACCATGCACAGCGCGGCGGCTCGCTCGCGGGCCGCGTCGGGGATGGCCACGTCGTGCAGCCGGTTGCGCGCGCCCACCAGCTTGCGGCGGATGCGCTCGTCCTCTTTTTTCCAGCGCTCGTTGAAGGCCGCACGGTCCTGTTCGAATGCGTCGCGGCGGCGCACCACCTCCACCCGTTCGCTCAGGAGTTCGGGCGTCCTGACCTCCACCGACAGGCCAAAGCGGTCCAGCAGCTGTGGGCGCAGTTCGCCTTCTTCGGGGTTGCCGCTGCCCACCAGCACGAAGCGGGCAGGGTGGCGCACCGAGAGACCTTCGCGCTCGACCACGTTTTCGCCCGAGGCGGCGACGTCGATCAGCAGGTCCACCAGATGGTCTTCGAGCAGGTTGACTTCGTCGATGTAGAGAAAACCGCGGTTGGCCTGTGCCAGCAGGCCGGGTTCGAAGGCTTTCACCCCCTGCGAGAGCGCCCGCTCCAGATCGAGCGCACCGACCACGCGGTCTTCGGTGGCGCCCAGCGGCAGGTCAACCACCGGCACGGGGACCCGCTGCGTTCTGGGCGAGCTGCCCGGTACCCGGAGCGTGGCACAGTCGGCACAGCGGCTGGCCGGGTCTGCAGGGTCGCAGCCGTAGCGGCAGCCGATCACGGCCGTCATCTTGGGGAGCAGGGCGGCGAGCGCTCGCACCGCGGTGGACTTGCCGGTGCCGCGGTCGCCCAGAACGAGCACGCCGCCGATGCTGGGGTCGATGGCAGCGATCAGGATCGCCGTCTTCATCTCGTCTTGTCCGACGATTGCCGAGAAGGGAAATGCGTGTGCCATGGGGAATCAGTATGTCACAGGAGCCGGTTTGTGTCGCTTCTGATTGACACCATAGGTTGTGCCGTTTTGACGACGCATGCGGCGCAACGGGTGCGGAAGCGAGCGCTCCGCGGTTTCAGCGCATCCAGACAGCGCGCCACACCAGGCGCAGCACATCGGTCTTGCCCAGCTTGGGTCGCGTCTCCCAGCTCCGGTGATCGATCGCGGCGATGCGGTCCAGGATGAGCAGCCCGCCTTGCACCACCATCCGCAGTTCCCAGCCGGCGCGCCCGGGCACCCGCTGCGCGAGCGGGGCACCGGCGAGCATGCGCTGGCTTGCCTGGCTGCACAGCGTGGCCACCACCGTCTGCATGCGCGCCTGTTGTCCGGCATCGGCGTGGCGGGCGACCTCCGGCGTGAAGTCCTCGTGCCGGAGGCCGTGCTGGGCCAGCAGATCGGTGGGCAGGTAATGGCGCTGGCGTGGCAGGTCGACGCTGATGTCCTGCCAGAAATTGATGAGCTGCAGGGCGCTGCAGATGTCATCGCTCTGCTGCAGCGAGACGCGGTCCTTCACGCCATACAGGTGCAGCAGCAGGCGCCCCACAGGGTTGGCCGACAGGCGGCAGTAGTCCAGCAGTTCGTCGGTGCTGGCGTAGCGGTGCCCGCTGGCGGTGTACCGCACGTCCTGCTCAAAGGCCCGGATGAGGTCGTACAGCAGGGCGCCGGGCAGATGGTGTTGCTGCGCGGCCTCGCGCAGCGGCTCGAAGATGGGGCGCCAGGGACCGGTGACGTTGTCGGTGCTGTCGAGGCAGGCGGTCAGCGCCTGGCGGTAGGCGCTCAGTT
>JAABPT010000100.1 GCA_011391855.1 Burkholderiales bacterium | reverse complement strand
GCTGTCCACCGGCACCGACGTGGCCATGGAAACCGCCGGCATCACGCTGATGCGCGGCGACCCGCGGCTGGTGGCCGACGCACTGGACGTTTCGCGCCGCACCGTCACCACCATCCGCCGCGGCCTGTTCTGGGCCTTCGCCTACAACGTGGTCGGCATCCCGCTGGCGGCCGCCGGGCTGCTGGACCCGGTGATCGCCGGTGCGGCCATGGCGCTCAGCAGTGTCAGCGTGGTGGGCAATGCACTGCTGTTGCGGCGCTGGCGCGCCACCGCCACGGCCGCGGCGACCACGGTGCCCGTTGACGCGCCGCGCCCGGCGGCGGCTTGAGGAGCCCTGCGATGAGCGTCATGAATATCGGCCAGGCCGCCCAGGCCTCGGGCATCTCGGCCAAGATGGTGCGCCACTACGAAGCCGTGGGCCTGCTGCCCGCCGCCGCACGCACCGACGCGGGCTACCGGCAGTACGGCGAGGGCGACGTGCACACCTTGCGCTTCATCCGCCACGCGCGCGACCTGGGATTCTCCATTGTCGAGATCGGCGAACTCGTGAGCCTGTGGCACGACCGGAAGAGGCCCAGCCGGCAGGTCAAGTCACTGGCGATGGCGCACATCACCGAACTGGAACAGAAGGCGCAGGAACTGCTGGCCATGAAGGCCACCCTGGAGCACCTGGTGCATTGCTGCCACGGCGACGACCGGCCGGACTGCCCGATCCTGGAGTCGCTGGCGGCCGGCACGCCCGCCCTGCCCGCCGGCCGCGTCATGGCGCCGACGTCGCCGCGAACCCGGAACCGGCCTTCGCGGTAGCGCGCGACTCGCCTGCAGTCCGCGCGACGCGGGGCCACGCGAGCCGGTCCCGCCCGGCCCTTTCTCGAACTGACCATCTGGGTCGGGTCGGTGAATCTGTTTCGCAATCCGGCCCCCTGACGGCAAGGCAAGCCGGCTCGAAGGTCCAAGCGCCATCCTCCACGACAAGTCACTCCCGTCCTTGAAATTCGTCAGAAACCAGGCGATACTTCTGACAGCCATGAAACCAACGTGTCCAACCTCGCCCACCAAGTCCTGACGCACGCCGCCACGCTGCCGGAGGGCGCCAGCCTGTCCGCCAAGGCTCTGCTGCACCTGGGCAGTCGGGCCGCGGTGGATCAGGTACTGTCGCGCTTGGCCCGCAGCGGCGAACTGCTGCGCGCCGGACGGGGCGTCTACGTCCTGCCGGTCAAAGGCAAGTTCGGCGCGCGTGCACCGGAAGTCGCGAAGGTGGTCCAGGAATGGGCCAGCCAACGCGGCGAAACCGTCGTCGGCAACGGCGCAGCAGCGGCCAATGCGCTGGGACTGACGACCCAGGTGCCGGTGCGCCAAGTTTTCCTGACCTCGGGCCGCAGCCGCAAGCTCAAGCTCGGCGCGCAGACGGTCGAGTTGCAGCATGCCCCGCCGTGGCAACTGCTCTACCCCGGCCAAGCCGCGGGCGAAGTCATCCGCTCGCTGGCCTGGGCAGGGCCCTCGGGGTCATCGGCGGCCCTCGACCGGCTCAGGCATAAGCTGCCGGCGTCGGATCTGCTGGCCGTCGCGAACGCACGCGCACGCCTGCCCACCTGGCTGGCGAGTCAGGTCAGTACCCTGGTAACCCGTGCCTGAGTTCTTCGCCCTGTCGCGCGAGGATCAGCGCGAGGCGCTGCTCGTCGCGGCAGAGCGTTCGGGCCGCCCCCTGCACCTGCTCGAGAAGGACGTGTGGGTCGTCTGGGCCCTGCGCCACCTGTTCACTGGCGCGCACTCCCAGCACCTGGTCTTCAAGGGCGGAACATCGCTCTCCAAGGCCTACGGCGTGATCAGGCGCTTCTCGGAGGACGTGGACCTCACTTACGACATCCGTGCCATCGCACCGGACCTGATCGAGAAGGCCGACACGCCCTGGCCCACGTCGCGCAGCCAGGAGAAGAAGTGGAGCAAGACCATCCGGCAGCGACTGGCCGACCTCGTCAGCCGAAGCCTGGCGCCTGAACTGGCCGCAGCCCTGGCCGAGCAGGGGCTGCCGGCGAAAGTGCGCGCGGAAGGCGAACAGGTCTTCCTCGACTACGAGGCCTTCGGCCAGGGCACGGGCTATGTCCAGCCCTCGGTCCTGCTGGAGTTCGGCGCACGATCCACAGGCGAGCCCCACGAGCCGCGAGCAGTCGCGTGCGACGCCGCGCCGCACTTGGCGGGCGTGAGCTTTCCGTCGGCCACGCCCCAGGTCATGCGCCCGGAACGCACGTTCTGGGAGAAGGCCACGGCCATCCATGTCTTCTGTGCCCAAGGCAGCTTCCGCGGCGGCGCGCGCTTCGCACGCCACTGGCACGACGTGACGCGGCTCGATGCCGGTGGCTTCGTTGACAGCGCAGCGAAGGACCGCGCACTGGCTCACGCCGTGGCCGAGCAGAAGAGCATCTTCTTCGCCGAGTCGACGCCGGACGGTGCGCCCATCGACTATCGCGCAGCGGTCACCGGCGCGCTGGATCTGGCACCCAGCGGCGACGCGCGGAAGACGCTGGCTGAGGACTACCAGCGCATGGTCGATGACGGACTGCTCTTGGACGACGCCGAGCCCTTCGACGCCCTGCTGCAGCGTTGCCACGCACTGGCGCTCAAGGTGAACGCGGCGGTGCCTGGGACCGCATGACGCCCTGCCCTGAAATCCAAGAGCGCGAGCCGACGACCGCTTGTAGGATGATGACCACAGGTTGCAACCCGATGGCGTCAACCGGGTTCGTAGCGAAACACTCTGGGGTTATGCGTGGGGGTACCGCTCAAGACCAAAGAAATAAATCTCAATAAACACAGCTACTTAGGATTACTTTGAAACTCGCGACTTGGAACGTCAACTCGCTCGCCGTGCGCCTGCCGCAACTGCTGGAATGGCTGAACGCCCACCCGGTGGACGCCATCGTGCTGCAGGAAACGAAGCTCACCGACGACCGCTTTCCGCACGCCGAACTCCTGGCCGAGGGCTGGCAGGCGCAGTGCTTCGGGCAGAAGACCTACAACGGCGTGGCCTTGCTCTCGCGCGAGCCGGCCAGCGAGGTGGTGCACAACATCCCCGGCTTTGGCGACGACCAGGCACGCGTCATCGCCGGTACGGTGGCCGGCGCGAGCGGCAGCATTCGCATCATCGGCGCCTATTTCCCCAACGGCCAGGCGCCGGACAGCGACAAGTTCGTCTACAAGATGCGCTGGCAGGACGCGTTGCACGACTGGGTGCGCACCGAACTGGCAGGCCATCCGCAACTGGTGTTGATGGGCGACTTCAACGTCGCGCCCGAAGACCGCGACGTCTACGACCCCGTGGCCTGGGCCGGCCAGATCCATTGCACGCCCGAGGAGCGGGCGCAGTTCCAGCGCCTGCTGGCGCTGGGCCTGGTCGACGCCTTCCGGCTTTTCGAGCAGCCGCCGAAGAGCTGGAGCTGGTGGGACTACCGCAACCTCGCGTTCCGCAAGAACCAGGGCCTGCGCATCGACCACATCCTCGTCAGCCAGGCGCTGCAGCCGCGCGTGAAGTCCTGCCACATCGACAAGGCGCCACGCAAGAACGAACGGCCCAGCGACCACGCGCCAGTGGTGGTGGAATTCGACGGGTCCGGCGCGGCGTGAGTCGATTCCGGCAGCGGCACCAGCAGCAGCACGCGCCATGAAGAAGCGCTTGCGCACCGTCCCCTGGGCCAAGAGCTTCGAGCGCAGCTTTCTCGCCCTCACGCGCCAGGCGGTGAAATCCGGCACGCGCGCGCTCGGCACCTCGCTCAAGCCCGCCGTCGCCAAGCGCGGGCCGAGCACCGTCGCGAAAGCGGGAGCCGGTGCCTGGCTGCCCGGCGTGGCGCTGGGCGCAGGCGGCGCCCGGCGCTACCGGCTGTACCGTCCCGCGGGCATCCCGTTCGGCGAACGCCTGCCGCTGCTGGTGATGCTGCACGGCTGCGGTCAGGACGCCGGCAGCTTCGCGGCCAGCACGCGCATGAACGCCATTGCCGAGCGCGAGCGCTTCCTCGTGCTCTACCCCGAGCAAGACCGCCTGGCCAACGGCCAGCGCTGCTGGAACTGGTTCGACACCACCTCCGGCCGCGCCCATGGCGAAGCGGCACTGATCATGAAGGCCATCGACCAGGTCTGCCTGCTGTACCCGGTGGACCGCACGCGCGTGGCGGTTGCCGGCATGTCCGCCGGAGCCAGCATGGCGGCGCTGCTGGTAACGCGGCACCCGGAACGGTTCAAGGCCGTGGTCATGCATTCCGGCGTCCCGCCGGGCACGGCCGAGTCCACGCTGACGGCGCTGGGCGCCATGCACGGCCGCCGCACGACACAGCCGCTGGTCGTCACGCCGGCGGCAATGGCGGCCGAGTGGCCGCCGCTGCTGGTGATCCACGGCGACGCCGACACCGTGGTGTCGCCCCGCAACGGCCAGGCCGCCGTGCGGGTGTGGGCCGAGGCCGCGGGGGCGCGGGTCGGCACGCCGCGGCGGGTGCAGCGCGGCCAGCGCTACCCGATGTCGGTGACCGAATTCAAGCGCCGGGGCGACACCGTGGCCACGCTGGTCGAGGTGGGCCGCCTGGCGCACGCCTGGAGCGGCGGCGCCGCCAGCCAGCCCTTCGGCGACGGGCGCGGGCCCGATGCCTCGCGCATGGTCTGGGCCTTCGCGGCCAAGCAGTTCCAAGCCTGAACGCGGCGCGGCGGCCTCGCGCGGACCTGGTGTCCGTTCAGGGCCCGGTCTTCGGCTGCACCGGTTTCGCCGATGGCGCCGAATTCGCGTCTTTCGCCGGTTGAGCCGGTTTCACCGGTTTCGCCGACTGCGCCTGCCGCACGAGCTTGCCGCATTCGCTGTCCAGGCCCGGGCCGGCTTCGACCAGCGGGATCAGCGCCAGCAGCGGATTCACCAGCCCCAGCGCCAGCGCACCGGCACCGCGCAGCACGACGCGCCCCGTGTCGAGCTCGATCACCGGCTTGCCGAGCGGGCCCGTGACGTGGATCGGGGTGCGCAGGGCGACCAGGCTGGTGACCTTGGTGCGCGGCACGATGGTGAGGTCGAAGGTCTCCTGCGCCAGGTCGATGTCGCCGCTGCCCACCAGCGTGTTGACCGCCGTGTCCAGCACCAGCGCCTGCACCTTCATCACGCCGCGGCTGACGCGGAAGTCGGCCACGGCGCAGTTCAAGGCCACCGTCTCGTCGCCGGTCAGGTTCAGGCGCAGGATCTCCAGCAGGTGCAGCCCGATGCGTTCCATCAGCAGGCGGCTGATCTCGCCCTTCTGCGCCACCAGGCTGAAGCGCCCTTCTGACGTGGCGAGCATGCGGCCCACCGACGGGCCGTGGCCCGACAGGTCGACCTCGCCGTTGAGCTCGCCGATGCTGGTCTTGCTCAGGTCGACCGTCGGCAGCAGGCGGCTCAGCTTCAGGCCCCGCAGCCGGCCCTGGGCCTGCCCGTGCAACGGGTCGGCACGGCCATTCAGGACCACCCGCAGCTTGAGCTCGCCGCCGGCCAGGCCGAAGGCGAGCGGGTCGAGCGTGAGCTGCCGGTCGGTCAGCACCAGGCGCAGCTTCAGGTCCTCCAGCGGCAGCGATTCGGCGTGCCGCAGCGACTTCGCCTGCAGCGTGACATCGGCGTCCAGGCTGCCCCAGCGCGCGGTGTCGAACGGCAGGTTGGGCAGCACGCGCGCGGTGCCCGCTGTGGTCCCCGGCGCCGCAGCGCCTTCGCGCGCGCCGACGGCGGGCCCGAGGTCGGCCAGGTCGAGCCGGCGCGACACCAGCGCGCCGCTGAGCATCAGGCGTGCGCCCGCTGTGTCCACCTGCAGCGTGCCGGCAATATCGCTGTGGCCGATCTGGCCGGTGAACGACTCGTAGCGCCACTCGGCGCCCTTGCGCACCAGGCGGCCTTCGCTGCGATAGGCAGGCGTGGGCGGCAACGCCAGGCCGATGAGCGGAAACAGCGAGGCCAGGCTGTCGCCACGCAAGGACAGCAGCAGGTCCACGGCCGTGAAGCGCAGCAGGCTCGTCACGGTTCCCACGGCCTGCACATGGGTACGTCCCAGCGTGGCCTGCACGCGCAGCGGGTACGGTCGCGTCTCGTCGCCCCAGGCCAGCACCGGCCCGCCGCTGCCGTTCGCGGCCAGCGCCTGGCCGCGGTAGCGGCCCTCGGCCTTGAAGGTCACGCCGGGGGACGCCGCACCGGTTGCGGGCTCGGTAGCCGCCAACC
>JAABPT010000099.1 GCA_011391855.1 Burkholderiales bacterium | reverse complement strand
CCCACCAGCAGGGCCGCGAACACACCCCAGGCGAGCAGCGAGAACACCGTCTTGTGGTCCCAGCGCCAACCGTGCACGCCAAAGGCCGCCGTCACGGTGCCCAGCACCAGCGTCGCCGTGAGCACGGCAAAGCCCGCTTCGACGAAACGGAAGGTCAGCCGCTCCAGCTGCAGCAAGGGCATGCCCGATGCGCGCCCGCCGCCTGCGGGACCGCCGCCGCGCAGGCGCCGCTCGGCCGCGTCCAGCAGCACCGCGTGCAGCACCGCGGCGCCGAACAGGCCGTAGGAGCCGACCCCCAGCGCAAAGTGCAGCGGCGCCAGCGCCGAAGTCACCGGCCTCGTGTCGCCGGGGAACAGGGCCGCCAGCACCACCGCCAGCGCGCCGGCCCCGCCCAGCCACTTGCGCACCCCGGGCAAGGGCACGAGACGGCTTTCCACGGTGTGCACGGCAATCACCAGCCACACCGCCATGGACAGCACCGGCCCGAAACCCAGCCGCGCGCCGGGCTCGGGCTGGCCGAAGCCGCCGATGTCCACCACCAACAGCAGCAAGTGCAGCACGAAGCCGCCCAGCAGTGCGGCGGCCGAGAAACGCTGCATCCGCGGCAGCGGCAGCGCCGCGGCCAGGTACAGCGCCACGCCCACCGCTGCCAGCAGCAGCGCGCCGCCCGGGGCGAGCGCGGGGGAGGCGGTCGATAGAATCATCACGACAGTGTACTGACCAAGGGCCCGCTCGCCGCGGGTATGCACCGCGATGGCCTCGACCCTGAGTGACCGGCTGAGCAAGCTGGTGAAGACGATGCGCGGCCAGGCCCGCATCACCGAAAGCAACGTGCAGGACATGCTGCGCGAAGTGCGCATGGCCTTGCTCGAGGCCGACGTGGCACTGCCCGTGGTGCGCGACTTCATCGCCCGCGTCAAGGACAAGGCGCTGGGCCAGGAAGTGGTGGGCTCGCTCAACCCGGGCCAGGCGCTGGTGGGCATCGTGCACAAGGAGCTGGCCGCCACGATGGGGCCCGACCCCGCCGGCCCGCTGCCCTCGGCCGAGCTGAGCCTGGCGGCACAGCCGCCGGCAGTCATTCTGATGGCCGGCCTGCAAGGTGCGGGCAAGACCACCACCACGGCCAAGCTGGCCAAGCACCTGATCACGAAGCGCAAGAAGAAAGTGCTCACCGTTTCGGCCGACGTCTACCGGCCGGCCGCCATCGAACAGCTGAAGACGGTGACGGCGCAGGCCGGCGCCGAGTGGTTCCCGTCCGCACCGGAGCAGAAGCCGCGCGACATTGCGCTGGCCGCGCTGGACTACGCCAAGCGCCACTATTTCGACGTGCTGCTGGTCGACACCGCCGGCCGCCTGGGCATCGACGAAGCGCTGATGGCCGAGATCCGCGAACTGCACGCGGTGCTCTTGCCGGTGGAGACGCTGTTCATCGTCGACGCCATGCAGGGCCAGGACGCGGTCAACACCGCCAAGGCCTTCAAGGACGCGCTGCCGCTCACCGGCGTGGTGCTGACCAAGCTCGACGGCGACTCGCGCGGCGGTGCCGCGATGTCGGTGCGCCAGATCACCGGGGCGCCGATCAAATTTGCCGGCATCTCCGAGAAGATCGACGGCCTGGAGATCTTCGACGCCGAGCGCCACGCCGGCCGCGTGCTGGGCATGGGCGACATCCTGGCGCTGGTGGAGGAGGTGCAAAAGGGCGTCGACCTGCACGCAGCACAGAAACTCGCCGACAAGGTGAAGTCGGGCAGCGGCTTCGACCTCAACGACTTCCTTTCGCAGATCACGCAGATGAAGAACATGGGCGGCCTGGCCGGGCTGATGGACAAGCTGCCCAGCCAGTTGGCCAGCCGCGCCGCCGGTGCCGACATGGGCCGCGCCGAGCGCGACGTGAAGCGCATGGAAGGCATCATCTGCGCCATGACGCCGCTGGAGCGGCGCAAGCCCGACCTCATCAAGGCCAGCCGCAAGCGCCGCATCGCCACCGGCGCGGGCGTGCAGGTGCAGGAAGTCAACCGCCTGCTCAACCAGTTCGATCAGATGCAGGGCATGATGAAGAAGATGAAGGGCGGCGGCCTGATGAAGATGATGAAGCGCATGGGCGGTGGCGGCTTTCCGGGCATGCCGCGCTGAGCACTATTTCACGCCGCGCGTCGCCGGCAGCCCGCGGCGCAACGCCCGGATACATCTCTTGTCTTCCGCGGCGTTGACCGGCAGCCGTGCGCGGCCGAAGGTAGAGATTCCTCTCCTTGCCGGCGCACGCTTCCATGGAATTCCTCACTCCGATTGCCAGCTTTGCCCTGCCAGCCACGGTGCTGCTGCTGTTGACGCTGCTCGTGATGCGACTTCGCCAACGCCAGAGTGGCCGCCGTAACGCTGCCCCCAGCGAGGCGCTGGACACCGTGGCCGGCTGGCCACCGGAGCCCGTGCGCGTGCTCTCGGTCACCGAACGCCAGGCGCACGAACTGCTCAAGCGCGCGATGCCCGGCTACCTGGTGCTGGCGCAGGTGCCGCTGGCGCGCTTCATCCGCGTGCCTTCGCGGCGCTCGTACGGCGATTGGCTGCAGCGCGTGGGCTCGCTCAGTGCCGACCTGCTGCTGTGCGACTCGGGGTCCAGGGTGCTGGCGATGATCGACGTGCGCGCGGCGCAGGACACCGAACGCAGCCGCCGGCGGCACGACCGCATGGGTCGCGTGCTCAAGGCGGCCGGCATCCAGGTGTTCGTCTGGCGCGAAGGCGAACTGCCCAGCTTGAGCCACGTGCGCAGTTCGATGGCGGCCCTGCTCGGGGCGCCGTCGCAGGGCGCCAAGGTGGTCGCCTCGCGGCCGATGCCGCTGATTCCGGTGCCAGAGATGGCGGAGATCCTGGCCGAAGGCGACCGCGCCGCGCTGGAAGCCGAATTCGACGCGTCGATGGAGCCCGTGCCCTCGGCCTTCTTCGAAGACCTCGAATCCGCCAGCGCGCGCTGACGCGGGACCGAGCCCTTTCGCGTCAGTCCAGCAGGGCCTGCGCGAATTCGCGCGCGTCGAAGGTTTGCAGGTCCTCGAGCTTCTCGCCAATGCCGATGAAGTAGACCGGCACCACGCGCTGCTGCTCGGCACCCCAGCGCGCGATGGCCGCCAGCACGCCGCCCTTGGCGGTGCCGTCGAGCTTGGTCACGACCAGGCCGGTGAGGCCGAGCGCGGCGTCGAAGGATTTCACCTGCGCCAGCGCGTTCTGGCCGGTGTTGCCGTCCACCACCAGCAGCACTTCGTGCGGCGCCCCCGGCATGGCCTTGGCAATGGTGCGCTGGATCTTCTTCAGCTCTTCCATCAGGTGCACCTGCGTCGGCAGGCGGCCCGCGGTGTCGGCGATGACGACGTCGCAGCCGCGCGCGCGACCGGCGCTCACGGCGTCGAAGCTCACCGCCGCGGGATCGCCGCCTTCCTGGCTGACGATCTCGACACGATTGCGCCCGGCCCACACCGCGAGCTGTTCGCGCGCGGCGGCGCGGAAGGTGTCGGCCGCCGCCAGCAGCACCTTCTGGTCGGCCTCGGCCAGGTAGCGCGTGAGCTTGCCGATGCTGGTGGTCTTGCCGGCGCCGTTGACGCCGGTGACCATGATCACGGTCGGGCTGGCCTGGCCGTCGGCGCCGCCGATGACCAGCGGACGTTGCAGAGGCCGCAGCAGGTCGGTCAGCACATCGGCCAGCAAGGCCTTCACGGCCGCGGGATCGGTGGCCTTGGTCTCCTTGACGCGGCGCTTCAGGTCGGTCAGCAGAAACTGCGTGGCCGGCAGGCCGGTGTCGGCCAGCAGCAGCGCGGATTCCAGGTCCTCGTACAGCGCTTCGTCGATGCGCGTGCCAGTGAAGACCTGGGTGATGCCGGCCCCGGTCTTGCGCAGGCCTTGCGCCAGGCGGGACAGCCAGCCGCTGCGGGCCTCGGGCGCGGGTGCGGCAACAGGCACATCCACCGGGGCCGCTGCGCCGGACTGCGGCGCGGGAGCGGCTGCGACTGCGACTGCGACTCCGACTCCGACTGCGGCTGCGGCCGGCAGCGTTGGCGCGGCAGGCAGCGCTGGCGTTGGCGCGGATTCAGGCAGGCCTGGCGCCACCACGCTCGGCGGCGACTTCTTCTTGAAGAAACTGAACATCGGATCCCGGGGTTGGTGGCGGCCCGTGTGCCGCCGAAAGCGGCTGGCTATAATTGCAGGCTCAGGCGCTTTAGCTCAGCTGGTTAGAGCGACGGAATCATAATCCGCAGGTCCGGGGTTCAAATCCCTGAAGCGCCACCAGTTTTCCAGTCAGGACGGGCCGTTCCAGACTCTCCACCCAAGTCCCCCGGTGAAAAAGGGGGGCATCGGAAGATGGGAGTCGAAGATGCAAGTCCTTTTGAAGTCCGCCGGTCAGGGTGCAGCCGCCAGCATGGCGCCCACGGCACAAGTGATCCCCCTTCGGGACGGGTCGACACTGGTACGTGACCTTGTCGACCAGTACATGAAGCAGTACGTCGGCAGAGACACGACGCGCGTCACGAGGTTGTCTTTCTGGGTCACGGCCCTGGGCGATCTGCCGATCGGCGAAGTGACCGATGACCACGTGGACGCGGCCATGCAGGAGCTGGCGCAGCGCCGGGCGAAGTTCTACGCGGGCAAGGATGCCGACGGCGCGAAGGTCTTCAGGGCGAAGGGCAAGCCGCCCAGCGGGGCGACGCAAAACAGATACTTGGCCGCGCTCTCCAGCCTATGCACGTTCGCCCAGAAAAAGCGCTTGACCCCGCGCACCTGGGTCAACCCCTGCAAGACGGTCGAGAAGGCGCCCGAGAATCCCGGCCGGCTTCGGTTCTTGGACCAAGACGAGATCGGCCGGCTCTTGACCGCCTGCAGGGCGCAGAAATGGCCCCGGCTGTACCTGCTGGTGCTGCTGGCCCTGACGACCGGATGCCGGCGCGGCGAGCTTGAGCGACTGCGCTGGCGGGATGTCGACCTAGAAGCCGGTCTGATGTCGATCCACGAGACGAAGAACGGGCAGCCGCGCGTGGCGCCGTTGACCGATCCCGCGATTGAGGAACTGAAGCGCCACACGGGCGCGCCGGCTGATCTCGTTTTCGCCAGCAAGCAAGCGCCGGGTGAGGCTTTCACCTTCGACGCGCAGTGGCACGCGGCGCTGAAGGCTGCAGGGTTGCGCGGGGTGGTCTTCCACACGCTGCGACATAGCGCCGCGTCGCAACTGGTGATGAGCGGCGCGACGCTGCACGACGTTGGGCAGGTCTTGGGGCACAAGACGCTGGCGATGTCGCAGCGATACAGCCACTTGAGCACGCAGCACAAAGCGAAGGTGGTCCGCAGTAGCGCGCTTGGGAGCATCAAGTGACGAAGCGCCGGCCGCCCGATTTGAATGACTTCGACATCAAGCGGGCGCATGCGCTTTTCGCTGCTTTGGTGGCGTGTGGCGAGATCACCCAGGACACGTTCGTCAAGCTGGCCCCCTATGCCGTTGCCCTGTGGCGATTCGAGCACGGCGAGCCCGAAGCGGTGCATATGCTGCTGGACGTGTCTCTGCGCGGGTATCCCGTGCCCATCGGCCTGCAGGCATTCATGGCCGACGTTGCCACGGGCCGGCGCAAGCCCGGGCGCAAGCTGGGGAAATGCACTGCATTGGAGGGCTTGATAGCCGCCTTTGCCGTGTCCGATGTCTTGGATGCCGAGGACAAGATCAAGGCCAATGCCGGCGCAGAAACCGACCGCAGTCGTGGCGCTGCACTGGCGGACGGGCACGTCACGCGCATCGCCAGCGGCGCCGGGATCGTGGTCCGCTTCAAGGGCGCACAAGAGCCGGCCGACATCATCGCCGCGAGCGAAGCGCGCATCAAAGCCGCGAAGGCGCGCATCGCGGCCGGAGTCGGCATCGAGGTCGCCACGCTGGAAAAATGGGAGCGCGATCTCCGCGCCTTCCTGCTGCGCGGCGGGGTCTGAAACGGTGAGTCGGTCGATCTAGCCTTTTCGACCGACTCACCGATTTTCCAGCCAAGCGCAAACCTTTTTCAATGCCCCCAGTCGCTGCGATTCGCGCAGCGGCACACGAGTCTGGCGGCTCGTCTTGACTGGGGGTCTCAATGGAAAACGAACTGCAGGGACTGCGCACGCTGGCGCAGTACCGCGAGGGCCGGGAGCACATTTTCCCGTCCGAAACCTCGCTTGAATGGTCCTGCCGCAAGCACCGCGCCGAGCTGGT
>JAABPT010000098.1 GCA_011391855.1 Burkholderiales bacterium | reverse complement strand
AACAGCGGCTTGTGCACATAGAACTCGTCGGGGTTCACCGATCCCTGCACCACCGTTTCGCCCAGGCCGTAGCTCGAGGTGATGAAGACCACGTCCTTGAAGCCCGACTCGGTGTCGATGGTGAAAATGACGCCAGCCGAGCCCAGGTCGGAGCGCACCATGCGCTGCACGCCGGCCGACAGCGCCACCTCGGCATGCGCGAAGCCCTTGTGCACGCGGTAGCTGATGGCGCGGTCGTTGTACAGGGAGGCAAAGACTTCCTTGATGCGGTGCAGCACGTCGTCGATGCCGGTCACGTTCAGGAACGTTTCCTGCTGGCCCGCGAACGATGCGTCGGGCAGGTCTTCGGCCGTGGCCGACGAACGCACGGCAAAGCTGGCGCCGGGACTGCCGGCCACCAAGCGTTCGAAATGCTCGCGGATGGCGATTTCCAGTGCCGGCGGCAGCGGGGTGTCGACGATCCACTGGCGGATCTGCGCACCGGCCGCGGCCAGCGCGCGCACGTCGTCCACGTCCAGCGTGGCCAACTTGTCCTGGATGCGCCGCCCCAGGCCGCCATGGCCCACGAATTCGCGGAAGGCGTGCGCCGTGGTGGCAAAGCCGCCGGGCACGCGCACGCCGGTGGCGGCCAGCTGGCTGATCATTTCGCCGAGAGAGGCGTTCTTGCCGCCCACCACCTCGACGTCGGTCATCCTCAGGTTTTCGAACGGTGCGACCAGGGCGGTCGCCAGGGGGGCCAGTGACATGGGAAAGCTCCGTGATGTGGGTAAACCGGTGCTTCCGCATGCGCGACCGTTCCGCAGCCGCGGCGCCTGCCGGCGCTGTGTTGTTCTGCTGGTCGGGGGCTCGAATTCACGTCGGGGCCGTGCGGCGGAAAGATGCCTCGATTCTAAGAGTTCTTCCTTATGATGAAGCGGTCATTCCTGGCCCGCAGCGCAGCTTCAAGCCCCATGCCCGAACGCACCGTGTTCTTTGTCTCTGACGGCACCGGCATCACTGCCGAAACCTTCGGAAACTCCATCCTCAACCAGTTTCCCGCCAAACCGCGCCATGTTCGGCGGCCCTTCGTCGACAGCGTCGAGAAGGCCGTGCGCGTGGTCGCCGAGATCAACGAAGCCAGCGAGCGCGAGGGCAAGCGGCCCATCGTCTTCATCACCCTGGTCGACGACGCCGTGCGTGACATCGTGAAGAGCGAGCGCTGCCAGGGCCTGGTGCTGGACCTGTTCCGCACTTTCGTCGAGCCGCTGGAAGTGGAGTTCGGCGTCAAGAGCAGCCACCGCGTGGGTCGCTTCTCGGAAACCAGCCAGAGCCAGGAGTACCACGACCGCATCGAGGCCATCAACTTCTCGCTGCAGCACGACGACGGGCAGTCCTCGGTCAACCTGGACATCGCCGACGTCATCCTGGTCGGCGTCAGCCGCAGCGGCAAGACGCCGACCTCGCTGTACCTGGCCATGCAGCACGGCATCAAGGCCGCCAACTACCCGCTCATCCCCGACGATTTCGAGCGCGGGCGCCTGCCTTCGGTGCTGGCGCCCTACAAGCGCAAATGCTTCGGCCTCACCATCGACCCCGACCGGCTGGCGCAGATCCGCAACGAGCGGCGGCCGGGCAGCCGTTATGCGTCGCTGGAGAACTGCCGGTACGAGGTGAACGAGGCCGAGGCCATGATGCGCCGCGAAAGCATCGCCTGGCTGTCGAGCACGCACAAGTCGATCGAGGAGATCGCCACCACCATCCTGCGCGACTTGCGGCCCGACCGCTTGATCTACTGAACGGACGACCTACTGAACGCCCGCGAGCCGGCGCCGCGCCGACTCGTACAGGCACACCGCTGCCGCAGCAGCGACATTGAGCGACTCCTCGCCGCCGGGCTGCGGAATGCGTACCCGCAGCGCGCAGCGCGCCAGCAGAGTGCCCGCAACGCCCTGCCCTTCGTGCCCCAGCACCCAGGCGCAGGGCCAGGGCAAGGCGGCCTGCGGCAATTCGTCGCCGGCATGGGAACTGGTGGCCACCAGCGGCACCCGAAGTACCGCAAGCGCTTCCTCGTCCAGGCCCTCGATCAGGTGCAGCCCGAAATGCGCGCCCATGGCTGCGCGCAGCACCTTGGGCGACCACAAGGCCGCGGTGCCCTTCAGCGCCAGCACCTGGGTCACGCCGAAAGCCGCCGCGCTGCGCAGCACGCTGCCCACGTTGCCGGGGTCCTGCAGGCGGTCCAGCACCAACGTGGCCGTATCCTGCTGCACCAGCGCGGGCGGCGGCAGGTCCAGCACGAAACCGATGGCAGCGGGCGACTCCAGCGCACTGAGGCCGGCAAACAGCGGCGCCGGAACGACCACCACCCTGGCGGCCCAGGCCGCCAGTTCGCGCAGCTGAGGGTCCTGCCAGGCGGACTCGCTGAGCACCGCCTGCGCCGCCGCGCCGCCGCGCGCGCGCAACGCGCGGCACAGGTGGTCACCCTCCAGCCACACCTGCCCCAGGCGGCGATAGGCCGCGCCGTCCTGCGAGAGCCGGCGCAGGCGCTGCAGCAGCGGGTTGTCGCGCGAGGTGATGCGCAGCGGCTCGTTCAATCGCCGCCCTTCGCGATGCGCTCGATGGCCGACCGCACTGGCGCAAAACTGCGGCGGTGCGCAGCGCAGGGTCCGTGCCTTTCGAGTGCCGCCAGGTGTTCGGGCGTGGGGTAGCCCTTGTGGCCGTCGAAGCCATAGTTGGGAAATCGATCATGCAGTGCCGCGCACAGACGGTCGCGGTGCACCTTCGCCAGGATCGACGCCGCCGAAATGGCCGCCACGGTGGCGTCACCCTTCACGATGGCTTGCACGGGCATCGCCAGCACCGGCACCCGGTTGCCGTCGACCAGCACCTGCTTGGGCGCCAGGCGCAGACCCTGCACCGCGCGCTGCATCGCCAGCAGCGTGGCCTGCAGGATATTAAGGCGGTCGATCTCCTCGGCGCTGGCTTCGGCAATGCACACGCACAACGCCTTGGCGCAGATCTCGTGGTACAGCCGCTCGCGCCGCGCCGCCGTCAGCGCTTTCGAATCGGCCAGGCCGCGCACCGGCTGCAGTTCGTCCAGGATCACCGCCGCCGCCACCACCGGCCCGGCCAGCGGCCCGCGGCCGGCTTCGTCGACGCCGGCCACCAGCGCCGGCAGCGCGCGCACGCGGCGCCGCGGCAGCGCGCCACGCGTGCGCGGTGGCTCGGGCCAGTCCAGGCCCAGCTGTTCAGGCCTGGAGGACTTGCGCGATGGCATCGGTGGCACAGCGCGCGGTGTCGCGCTTCAGCAGGTGGTGCAGCTCGTTGAACCGCTGCGCGATGCGTGCGGCGCCAGTGGCGTCGTCGAGCCCGCTGCGCACCGCGGCGGCCAGGGCCTCGGGGCGGCAGTCGCCCTGCAGCAGTTCGGGCACCACGAAGTCGCGGCACAGGATATTGGGCAAGCCGACCCAGGGCTGGTAGCCCATGCGCTTCATGAGCTGCCAGCTCAAAGGGTGCATGCGGTAGCCGATGACCATGGGCCGCTTGAACAGCGCCGCCTCGAGCGTGGCGGTGCCGCTGGCGATGAGCGTCAGGTCGCAGGCCGCCAGTGCGGTGTGCGACTGGCCGTCGAGCAACTGCAGCGGCACGCCGGCTGCATGCCGGGCCACCAGCGGCTCGACCAGCCCACGCAGCCCAGGCGCCAGCGGCAGCACGAAACGCAGCGCGGGCCGCTCGCGGTGCAGCAGCGCCGCCGCCTCCAGGAAGGCGGGCGCGATGTATTCGATTTCCGAGCGCCGGCTGCCGGGCAACACGGCCAACACGGTGTCGGTCTCGGCGAGCCCCAGCGCTGCTCGGCTGGCGGCGCGCGGAGGCTCCAGCGGAATGACGTCGGCCAGCGGGTGGCCCACATAGCTGGCGGCCACGCCGTGCGCCTGCAGCAATTCGGGCTCGAAGGGAAACAGGCACAGCACGTGGTCGCAACTGGCAGCCATCTTCTTGACGCGACCGCCGCGCCAGGCCCAGATCGACGGGCAGACGAAATGGATCGTCTTCACGCCGGCCGCCTTCAGCCGCGCCTCCAGACCCAGGTTGAAGTCGGGCGCGTCGACACCGATGAAAGCCGCCGGCCGTTCGCGCAACAAGCGTGCCGCCAGCGCATCGCGGATACCCGAAATTTCGCGGTAGTGCCGCAGCACTTCCACGTAGCCGCGCACCGCCAGCCGTTCGTGCGGCCACCAGGCTTCGAAGCCCTGCTCGGCCAGACGCGGGCCGCCGATGCCCACCGCGTGCAGACCAGGCCAGCGCTGGCGCAGCGCCGCCAGCAGCAGGCCGCCGAGCAGGTCGCCCGAGGCTTCGCCCGCGACCAGTGCCAGGCGCATCGGCATTCAGGTGCCAGCCGCGCTCACCGCACGATGCCGCGCTTGGCTGCGGCCAGAAAGTCGAGCAGCAGGCGGACGTCGTCGTCGCCGCCTTCCACGGTACCGGCCAGCGCCGAGATGGCCCCGCGCGCCTGTTCCAGCGTCAGCCCGCTGCGGTACAGCAGCCGGTGCATCTGCTTGACCAGCGCGATGCGCTCGCGCGAAAAGCCGCGCCGGCGCAAGCCCTCGATGTTGAAGCCATGTTCGGCCAGCGGGTGCCCGGAGACCATCATGAACGGCGGCACGTCCTGCGAGACATGGCTCTGGAAGCCCGTCATCGCGTGGGCGCCGATTTTGCAGAACTGGTGCACGCCGCTCAGGCCGCCCACGATGACCCAGTCGCCCACGTGCACGTGCCCGGCCAGCGTGGCGTTGTTGGCCAGGATGGTGCGGTGGCCCACCTGCACGTCGTGGGCGATGTGCACGTAGGCCATGATCCAGTTGTCGTCGCCCACGCGCGTGATGCCAACGTCTTGCGCCGTGCCGCGGTTCAGGGTGCAGAACTCGCGGATCGTATTGCGGTCGCCGATGACCAGCTGCGTGGGCTCGCCGCGGTATTTCATGTCCTGCGGCGCGCCACCCAGTGCGGCATGCGAAAAGATGCGGTTGTCGCGGCCGATGACCGTGGGCCCCTCGATCACGCAATGCGCGCCGATGCTCGTGCCCTCGCCCACCACGACGCCGGCGCCGATCACCGCATAGGGGCCCACGCTGACGCCGGCCGCCAGTTCGGCCGTGGCGTCGACGATGGCTGTGGCGTGGACGCTGGCCATGGTGTCAGGCGACCTTGCGCATGGTGCACATGAGTTCGGCCTCCACGGCGGTCTGGCCGTCGACGCTGGCGCGCGTCTTGTAGCGGTAGATGCCGGACTTGACGCGGTCGATGGACGCTTCCAGGATGAGCTGGTCCCCCGGGCCCACGGGGCGCTTGAAGCGCGCGCGGTCGATACCGGCGAAATAGACCACGGTGTCCTCGCCCGGCTCGGTGTCCAGCGACTCGAAGGACAGCAGGGCTGCCGCCTGCGCCAGCGCTTCCAGCATCAGCACGCCGGGCATGACCGGACGCGCCGGAAAGTGGCCGCCGAAGAAGGGCTCGTTCATGGTCACGTTCTTCAGCGCCTTGATGCGGACGTTCTTCTCGCATTCGAGCACGCGGTCCACGAGCAGGAACGGATAACGATGCGGCAGCTTGCGCAGGATGTATTGGATGTCCATCTCAGTCCCGCCCGGCCGTTCCGAAGAAACTGGACGCTTCCTCGGGGGGCACCGGGCGCAGCGAGGTTGGGGGTCGTTTCATGTCGAGTTCTTCCTCTCCAGTGCGCGCAACCGCTCGCGCAGCGCATGCAACTGGCGCAGCGTGGCGGCATTTTTCTCCCACGATGCATTGTCATCGAAGGGAAAGGCGCCGCTGTACTGGCCCGGTTTGCGGATCGAGCGCGTGACCACCGTGGCCGCCGTGATGTGAACGTGGTCGACGATCTCCAGGTGGCCCAGGATGATGGCGCCGCCGCCGGCCGTGCAATGGCGGCCGATGCGCGCGCTGCCGGCCACGCCCACGCAGCCGGCAAAGGCGCTGTGGGCGCCGACGTGCACGTTGTGGGCGATCTGCACCAGGTTGTCGAGCTTGACGCCGTCCTCGAGCACGGTGTCCTCGAGCGCGCCACGGTCGATGCAGGTGTTGGCGCCGATCTCGACGTCGTCGCCGATGACCACACCCCCGAGCTGCTCGATCTTCTCCCAGCGGCCCTCGGTGGGTGCGAAGCCGAAGCCGTCGGCGCCGATCACGGCCCCGCTGTGCACGATGCCGCGCTGCCCGATGCGGCAGCCCTCCGCCAGGAC
>JAABPT010000097.1 GCA_011391855.1 Burkholderiales bacterium | reverse complement strand
ATGCGCCAGCGGACTGGACCGTCTACAAGGCCGCCGACCTGTCGGGCGGCACCGGCACCGGGCGCAAGTTCTTCTATCCGCCCGACGTCGTGGTGACGAAGACCTTCACGGCGCTGCTGCTCGGGTCGGGCGACCGCGAGAAGCCCCTCATGAACGGTACCCAGGACCACTTCTTCCAGGTCTTCGATCGGCGCACGGAGAAGGGGGCGCCGGCCGTCGCGTCGCCGACGGTCTGGGCCGACCTCTATGCCTCCGGTGATGCGCCGCGCGTCGATGGAGCGGGTTGCTACATGCCGTTGGCCGGCGGCGAGAAGGTCGTCAACGCCGCGACCTCGATCGGTGGCTTCAGCTTCTTCGGCACCAATCGCCCAGCGCCCCTGGGGGGCAACACCTGCAGCTTCAACCTGGGTGTGGCCAAGAGCTACGCCATGCCGATGTTCTGCGTGGCCAGCAGCGGCAGCGTGCTCGTTGGTGGCGGCCTGCCACCCAGCCCTGTTGCAGGCATCGTCGCCATCGACACGGGCGGTGGCAATTTGCGCCAGGTGCCGTTCGTGATCGGTGCGCCGAACCCGCGCAACTCGGCCATCGAGGGTTCGCGCATCAACCCCGTCATCGACGTGCCGCGGCGCCGCACCTACTGGTACCAGGAAGTGGAACGCTGACGCACTGGCGCTGCGCTTGGGCGCAGCGTCGGCAGGCGGCTCAGTCGAACAGCTCGCCGCCGCGCGCCGGCGGTGTGAGCCCCAGGTGCCGCCAGGCCGCCGCCGTGGCCACGCGGCCGCGCGGCGTGCGCTGCAGGAAGCCCTGCTGGATGAGGAAGGGCTCGATCACGTCCTCGATCGTGCCCGCTTCCTCGCCGATGGCGGCGGCCACGTTGTCCAGCCCCACCGGGCCGCCGTCGAAGCGGTGGATCACGGCCTCCAGCAGCTTGCGGTCCATGACGTCGAAGCCCAGCGGGTCGACGTCCAGCATCTTCAGCGCCAGGTCGGCAATCGCCGCGTCGACGCTGCCGCTGCCCTTGACCTGCGCGTAGTCGCGCACGCGGCGCAGCAGCCGGTTGGCGATGCGCGGCGTGCCGCGGCTGCGGCGTGCGATCTCCAGCGCGCCGGCGGCGTCCACCGGCACTTTCAAGAGGCCAGCCGAGCGCGTGACGATGCGCGTCAGTTCTTCCGGTGTGTAGAACTCCAGCCGCGCCACGATGCCGAAGCGGTCGCGCAGCGGATTCGTCAGCATGCCGGCACGCGTGGTGGCGCCGACCAGGGTGAAGGGCTGCAGGTCGAGCTTGATGGAACGGGCGGCCGGGCCCTCGCCGATCATGATGTCGATCTGGTAGTCCTCCAGCGCGGGGTACAGGATCTCCTCGACCACCGGACTCAAGCGGTGGATCTCGTCGATGAAGAGCACGTCGTTCTTCTCGAGGTTGGTCAGGATGGCGGCCAGGTCCTTGGGCTTTTCCAGCACCGGGCCCGAGGTCTGGCGCAGGTTCACGCCCAACTCGTTGGCGATGATGTGGCTCAGCGTCGTCTTGCCCAGCCCCGGCGGGCCGAACAGCAGCACGTGGTCCAGCGCCTCGGCGCGGCCGCGCGCGGCGTGGATGAAGATTTCCAGCTGCTCGCGCGCCTTGGCCTGGCCCACGTAGTCGGCCAGGCCCTTGGGGCGCAGCGCGCGTTCGATGGCCTCCTCGTTGGGCGTGGCTGCCGCAGCGCTCAACACACGCGGCGCGCGCGCCGCGCCTGGAGCGCCGAAGTCGTCGGTCTGGATGGCCATGGCTGCATTATCTGCACCGGGCTGGGCCGGCCGCCCGTGGCTACACTGCTGGTATGCAGCTTCTGCGCCGCAGGCTCCGCCCGCTCATCTGGATCGCGCTCGTCGCGATGCTTGGGCTGGGTCTGCTGCCGGCGGTTTCGCATGCGCTGGCCTGGGCCGGCGGCAGCGACGACTGGGCCGAGGTCTGCACCGCCAGCGGGCTGACCCGCGTGGCGGCACCGGGATGGCCCGTCGAGCCCGACGGCCTGCCCGCGACGGCCGGCATGGAGCATTGCCCCTACTGTGCGCTGGGAGCGGCTGCGGCAGGACTGCCGCCGCCGCTGTTGCAGCCCTGGCTGGCGCCAGCCGCCGGGCTGGCGGCGTTGGCTGCCGTTTTCCCCGGTCCTGCCCTTGCAGCGGCCTGGTCCGCGGCGCAGCCACGCGCACCTCCGGCCAGCCGCTGAATCACCGCGATCAGTCGCTCGCGCGCCGCTCGGCGCTGTGGCGGCTGCACCGAAGGTCGCGCCGAGGTGTGCAGCGCCGTATCACAGTGCGCCGCCCGGACCTGACTGCCCCGCTGCCCCTGCCCCTGGAACAAAGCCATGACTATTTACCGTCGTACCCTGATCGCCTCTGCTGGCGCGCTGCTGGCCCTGTCGGCCGCATTGCCCGCCATCGCCCAGTCCGCCCCCAAGGTCGAAGACGCCTGGGCCCGCCCCACCGTCGCCGGCCAGGCCGGGGGTGGTGGCTTCCTGAAGATCACCAGCGCCACCGCCGACCGCCTGGTTGCGGCCAGCGCGGCGGTGTCCAAGACCGTGGAACTGCACACCATGCAGATGGACGGCGATGTGATGCGCATGCGTCAGATTCCTGCCATCGAGATTCCGGCCGGTCAGACCGTGGAGCTCAAGCCTGGAGGTTTGCACGTCATGTTCATCGGCCTCACCCAGACGCTGGACAACGGCGCCAGCTTCCCGCTGACGCTGCGCTTCGAGAAGGCGGGCGAGGTGACAGTGGACGTCAAGGTCAAGACGACCGCGGGTCCGGCGCCGATGACGATGCACAAGCACTGAAGCTGGCGGTCGCGCCTTCGCGGCCGATACCCTGGCCGGGCTGAACCGAGTTCAGCGGTTCAGCGCCTTCAGTGCCAGCTTGATGCCTTCGCTGACGCCCACCTCGGACGGCAGCGCCTTCAACGCCGCCTGCGCCTCGCGCTCGTTGTAGCCCAGTGCCTGCAGCGCCTGGGCGATGTCGCCTTGCGCTTCGCTCAGGGCGCCGGCCGCCGGCGCGCCGAGGTCGGCGCCGAGCTTGCCCTTCAGTTCGAGCAGCAGCCGCTCGGCGGTCTTCTTGCCGATGCCCGGTACCTTCACCAGGCGCACGCTGTCCTGCCGGCTCACGGCCGCGCCGAGCTCGGTCACGCTCAGGCCCGACAGGATGGCCAGCGCGGTGCGCGGCCCCACGCCGCTGATCTTCACCAGATCGCGGAAGGTCGAGCGTTCGGGCGCGGTGAGAAAGCCGTAGAGCAGCTGCGCGTCCTCGCGCACCACGAAGTGCGTGAGCAGCGTCACCGCCGCGCCGAGCGCGGGCAGGTTGTAGAAGGTGCTCATCGGCACGTCGAGCTCGTAGCCCACGCCGTGCACGTCCAGCACCACCGTGGGCGGCGACTTGTCGACCAGCGTGCCGCTGAGCCGGCCGATCATGCGGCGGACGGGCTTTCGGCCAGCAGCTTTTCCACCAGCGCCTGCAGTGCAGAAAAGTCGGGCTCGCCCACGTAGCGCCGGGCAATGGCGCCGCGCTTGTCGATGACGTATGTGGTGGGCGTGGCCTGCAGGTCGGGGAAGGCCCGGGCAATGGCCCCGGTGTTGTCGATGACGACGCCGAAGGGCAGCTGGCGCTGTTCGGCAAAGTCGGCCACGGCCGCGGGCGGGTCGAGCCGCATCGACACCGCCAGCGTGGCCAGGCCGCGCGCTTCGTATTTGCGGTGCAGGTCGGCCAGGGCGGGCATTTCGCGCACGCAGGTGGCGCAGGTGGTGGCCCAGAAATTCACCAGCAGCACCTTGCCTTGCAGCGCGTCACTGCGGCCGCGCGCGCCGTCTAGCAGGGTGTAGCCGAAGGCCGGTGCCGGGGGACGGCTGTCGCAGCCGCTGCCGGCAGCTGCTGCCAGCAGGGCCAGCATGGCGGCGTGGCGCGAAAGATCGGGATGGCGCGGCGGGCGCGGCCTGCGGTGGGGTATGGTCATGGGGCGGCGCGAGTTTACGGCAGCCCCGAACAGCGGCCCTCCGTCAGCGGTGTTCCGTCAGCACCGCAAGCCCGCCGGTCCGCGGCGCGGCAAGATGGCGCATGCCCGGCGCTTGCCCGGCGCCTACCCGGCGCGCGCCAGCTCGAACTGCAGTGCAGCGGGCAAGGACTCGATGATGGCGTCGCGCCCGACGCTGGACACCGCGCGCCCGCCCAGGTTCAGCACCTCGAAAGCCTTGCCCTCGTCGACGATGCGGATGAAGCCCAGCTTCGGTGCGTCGGCCTGCAGCTCGGCGCACAGGCGCTCGAATTCAACGCCGGACAGGGCTGCCTCGTAAATCAGCACGTGCGGCAGGCTGCTGCTGCAGCGCTGTCGCGCTTCTTCGACGGTGGCCACGAAGTCCAGCATCAGGCCCATCGGGACCACGGCCTGGCGCACCAGGCTGCGCACCTCGCGCCGCGGGGTCAACAGCAGCACCTGCTGGCCGGCATGCGGTTGCGAATTGACGGCCGGCGTGTTGGCGCCGGCGCCCAGCAGTGCCTGAAGGTTGGGCGCCAGCGTGTCCGGGAAGTCCAGCGTCAGCGCGGTGCGGCCTTGTTCGTCGCGCCGCCACAGTTGCAGCGCGAGCGTGGCGGCCGTCTGCTGCAGCAATCGCCACGACAAGGTGTTCAGTGCCGCGTCTTCGTTGTCCGCCAGCGGTGCTGCCGCCGTCACCACCTGGTCGGCCGCCTGGTAGCCGAAGCCGACGCGCAGCAGCGCCCGACCCGGCCAGCCCGGGACCGACAGCTTGATTTCGATCACGCTGCAGGCGTGCTCGAAGCTCCAGTCCAGAACGGTCTGCAGCAAGGCGGGCAACAGGGCGGGGTCGCTGCGCACCTCGGCCAACTCCAGTTGCTGCCGCAATTCCACCCCGCGGGCGCCGATCTCGCGCGCACGTTGGCGCACGGTCTCGTGCAGCAGGGCCGTCAGGTCCAGTCGTTCGATGGCCAACGGGACGCGCCCCGAGGCCAGGCGCGACACTTGCCGGCCCATCATCGCGACGCGCCTGGCGCGGTCGATCTCGTCGCGCAGGCCGCGCAGGCTGGCGCGGCTGATGCGGCCGGTGGCGGCCAAGGACGTGACGCGCTCGGCCGCGCCCGCCAGCGCCGCGGCCACTTCACGCGCCACTTGGGCCACCAGGTCTTGCGCTGGGCCCGTTGCGGCCGGTCGAAAGCCGGCCGGACTCAGGCTGCCTGCGCGGTCCGATTCATCCAAGACGAAATTCTCCTTTGCGCCGCACATTCAGCGCTGCGCGCCTGCGTCGGCCGGGCGGCGGACATCGCCAACCCATGGCTGCAGAGCTTGGGCCGACGGACGCGCCGGCGCCACCCCGCGAGCAGGGGGCGTGGCCGGCGCGGCTGGCAACTAGTTCACGCCGAGGTCGGCGTGGGGCCCTCGCCGATGACGCCGGCCTGGCGCAGCCGCTGCCGCGCGGCCGTATCGACGCCGATCTCGGCCAGCACCTCGTCGGTGTGCTGGCCCAGCAGCGGCGGCGGGCGCCGTACCTGCACCGGCGTGGCCGAAAGTTTCATCGGACTGGCCACCAGTTCCAGCGCGTCGGTGTGCGGATGCGGCACCGTCACCGTCATGCCGCGTTCGCGCACCTGCGGGTCGGCAAAGACTTCGGCGAAGTCATTGATGGGGCCGCACGGCACCTTGGCCGCCTCCAGCGCGGCCAGCCAATCGGCGCGGGGCCGCTGGCGCAGGCGCACTGCCAGCAGCGGCACCAGGGTGTCGCGGTGGCGCACGCGCTGGGCGTTGCGCGCGTAGCGCTCGTCGCGCGGCAGTTCGGGGCAGCCGGCCACGGTGCAGAAACGTTCGAACTGCTGGTCGTTGCCCACGGCCAGGATCAGGTGGCCGTCGGCCACCTCGAACACCTGGTAGGGCACGATATTCTGGTGTGCGTTGCCGGCGCGCTGCGGCGGTGCCTTCGTCACCAGGTAGTTGGCGCCCAGGTTGGCCAGCATCGCCACTTGCGTGTCGAGCAAGGCCATGTCGATAACCTGGCCGTGGCCGGTGGCGTCGCGGTGGCGCAGCGCGGCCAGGATGGCCACCGTGGCATACATGCCGGTGAAGAGGTCGGCCACCGCCACGCCCACCTTCTGCGGGCCACCGCCTGGCAGGTCGTCGCGCTCGCCGGTCACGCTCATCAGGCCGCCCATGCCCTGCACGGCGTAGTCGTAGCCGGCACGTTCGCGGTAGGGGCCGGTCTGGC
>JAABPT010000096.1 GCA_011391855.1 Burkholderiales bacterium | reverse complement strand
GCCAGCGCGTGGCCACCGGTGCCACGCTCGACGACCTGCTGCCCGAGGCCTTTGCCGTGGCGCGCGAAGCCAGCAAGCGCACGCTGAAGATGCGCCACTTCGACGTGCAGCTCGTGGGCGGCATTGCGCTGCACCAGGGCAAGATCGCCGAGATGCGCACCGGCGAGGGCAAGACGCTGATGGCTACGCTGCCGGTGTACCTGAATGCGCTGGCCGGCAAGGGCGTTCACGTGGTCACCGTCAACGACTACCTGGCCAGCCGCGACGCCGAATGGATGGGCCGCATCTACGGCTTCCTGGGCCTCACGGTGGGTGTCAACGTACCCGGTCTGAGCCGCGAACAGAAGCAGGCCGCCTATGCCGCCGACGTGACCTACGGCACGAACAACGAATTCGGCTTCGACTACCTGCGCGACAACATGGTGCTCGACGTGCGCGACCGCGTGGCGCGCGGGTTGAATTACGCCATCGTCGACGAGGTGGACTCGATCCTGATCGACGAGGCGCGCACGCCGCTCATCATCAGCGGCCAGGCCGAAGACCACACCGAGATGTACGTGCGCATCAACGCCATCGTGCCCAGTCTCAAGAAGCAGATCGGCGAGGAAGACGTGCGCACCGGCGAAGGCGTCATCGAGGCCGGCGACTTCACGGTGGACGAGAAGAGCCACCAGATCTACCTCACCGAAAGCGGCCACGAGAAGGCCGAGGAATTGCTCACCAGCAACGGCCTGCTGGCCGAAGGCGCCAGCCTGTACGACCCGGGCAATATCGCGCTCATGCACCATGTGTACGCGGCGCTGAGGGCGAACAACCTGTACCACCGCGACCAGCATTACGTGGTGCAGAACGGCGAGGTGATCATCGTCGACGAATTCACCGGCCGCCTCATGACGGGCCGGCGCTGGAGCGACGGCCTGCACCAGGCCGTGGAAGCCAAGGAAGGCGTGCAGATCCAGAGCGAGAACCAGACGCTGGCTTCCGTCACCTTCCAGAACTACTTCCGCATGTACGGCAAGCTGGCCGGCATGACCGGCACGGCCGACACCGAAGCCTACGAATTCCAGGAAATCTACGGCCTGGAAACGGTGGTCATCCCGCCGAACAAGCCCACCATCCGCAAGGACGACAACGACCTCATTTACAAGACCGCGAAGGAGAAGTACGACGCGGTCATCAACGACATCCGCGACTGCTTCGAGCGCGGCCAGCCGGTGCTGGTGGGCACCACCAGCATCGAGAATTCCGAACTCATCTCCGACCTGCTGACAAAGGTCAAGCTGCCGCACCAGGTGCTGAACGCCAAGCAGCACGCCAAGGAAGCCGAGATCGTGGCGCAGGCTGGGCGGCCGAAGATGATCACCATCGCCACCAATATGGCCGGCCGCGGCACCGACATCGTGCTCGGCGGCAATGTGGAAAAGCAGATCCAGTTCCTGGAAGCCGACACGAGCCTTTCAGAGGAAGACAAGCAGACCCGCGCGCAGAAGCTGCGCGACGAATGGCAGAGCCTGCACGAACAGGTGAAGGCCGCCGGCGGCCTGCGCATCGTGGCCACCGAGCGCCACGAGAGCCGGCGCATCGACAACCAGCTGCGCGGCCGCTCCGGCCGCCAGGGCGACCCCGGCGCCAGCCGCTTCTACCTGAGCCTGGACGACCAGCTCATGCGCATCTTCGCCGGCGACCGCGTGCGCGCAATCATGGACCGGCTTAAGATGCCCGAGGGCGAGGCCATCGAAGCCGGCATCGTCAACCGAAGTATCGAAAGCGCGCAGCGCAAGGTGGAGGCACGCAACTTCGACATCCGCAAGCAGCTGCTTGAATACGACGACGTCTCCAACGACCAGCGCAAGGTCATCTACCAGCAGCGCAACGAGATCCTGGAAGCGCAGACGCTGACCGAGCAGATCGCCAACCTGCGCCGGAGCGCCATGACCGAGGTCGCGCGCACCTATGTGCCCAGCGAGAGCCTGGAAGAGCTGTGGGACCTGGCCGGCCTGGAGCGCGTGCTGAAGGACGAATGGCAGCTGGAGATCGACCTCAAGGGCGATGTCGACAAGAGCGACTCCATCACCGACCAGGACATCGTCGACAAGGTGGTGGCCGCGGCCGACGGGCATTTCCAGGCCAAGCTCGACTTCGTGGGCGCCGAACAGTTCACGCCCTTCATGCGCATGGTGCTGCTGCAGAGCATCGACAGCCACTGGCGCGAGCACCTGGCGGCGCTGGACTACCTGCGCCAGGGCATCCACCTGCGCGGTTATGCGCAGAAGAACCCGAAGCAGGAGTACAAGCGCGAGGCCTTCGAGCTCTTCAGCCAGCTGCTCGACGTGGTGAAGCTGGAAGTCACGCGCGTGCTGATGACGGTGCGCATCCAGAGCCAGGACGAAGCCGCGCAGGCCGCGGCAGCGCTGGAGGAGCAGGCGGGGCAACTGTCGAACGTCACCTACACGGCACCTACCGAGGACGGCGGCGTGTCACAGGTGGCCGACACCGGGTTGCTGGCCGAGACGCCTGTGCCCAAGGTGGGGCGCAACGACCCTTGCCCCTGCGGCAGCGGGAAGAAGTACAAGAACTGCCACGGCAGGCTGGCGTGATTCGCCGCTGATGCCGGTATGGTGACCAGCGCCGGCCGACATAGGCCGCGGGACTGAACGACAAAGCCCCCATGAGGCGACTCGCGGGAGCTTTGTCGTCCCTGGCGGGGCGCCAACGGGCGCCCTGCTGCCGGACTCAGGAACGCGCCAGCGCGATCGCCTGCGAAGTCCAGGTCTCTCCCAGTGCGCCGGATTCGCCTCGTCGCCCAGCGGCACAAGTACACGCAGTGCGATCCTGGGGTGGCGCTGCCTAGAATGCGTGTCACGCGAAGTCCGCCCGAAAGCGCCCCATGCCCGTCAACCTTGCCGCCCCCGATCCGCAGTCGCTGTTCCCCGTTGCCGGTCTGCGCATCGCCATCGCGATGGGCGGCATCCGCAAGCCCAACCGGCGCGACCTGGTGCTGTTCGCGCTGGACGAAGGCGCGGCGGTGGCCGGCGTCTTCACGAGCAACCGCTTCTGCGCTGCGCCAGTGCAGATCTGCCAGCGTCAGCTCGCCGCCGGGCACGCTATCCGTGCATTGCTGGTCAATACCGGGAACGCCAATGCCGGCACCGGTGCCGATGGCCTGGTGCGGGCCGAGCGCAGCTGCGCGGCGTTGGCTGCGCAGCTCGGTCTGGACGCGCAGCAGGTGCTGCCCTTCTCCACCGGCGTGATCATGGAAACCCTGCCGGTGGAGCGCATCGAGGCCGCCTTGCCCGCGCTGGTGGCCGCGCTGCGGCCGGCCGACGGTGCCGCCTGGGCCGAGGCCGCGCAGGGCATCATGACCACCGACACGCTGCCCAAGGCAGCGTCGCGGCAAGTCAGCATCGGCGGCCGCACCGTCAGCGTCACCGGCATCAGCAAGGGCGCCGGCATGATCCGCCCGAACATGGCCACCATGCTGGGCTTCATGGCCACCGACGCCGTCATCGCGCCGGCCCTGCTGCAGCCTCTGCTGAAGGAAGCCGCCGATCTCAGCTTCAACCGCATCACGATCGACGGCGACACCTCCACCAACGACTCCTTCATGCTCATGGCCACGCAGCGCGCTGGCCATGCGCCGATCACCGCGCTGGACTCGCCCGAAGGCCGCACCTTGCGCGACGCCGTGGTCGCGGTGGCGCAGCAACTGGCCCAGGCCATCGTGCGCGACGGCGAAGGCGCCACCAAGTTCATCACCGTCACGGTTGAGGGTGGCCGCAATGAAGCCGAGTGCAAGTTGGCGGCTTACGCCATCGCCCATTCGCCGCTTGTGAAGACGGCCTTCTTCGCCAGCGACCCCAACCTGGGTCGCATCCTGGCTGCGGTGGGCTACGCCGGCATTGGCGACCTCGACCAGAATCTCATCGACCTGCACCTGGACGACGTGCACGTGGTGCGCGCGGGTGGCCGCCACCCCGACTACCGCGAGGAAGACGGCCAGCGCGTGATGAAGCAGAGCGAGATCACCGTGCGCGTGCACCTACACCGCGGTGCCGCGGAGACCACGGTGTGGACCTGCGACCTGTCGCACGACTACGTGAGCATCAACGCCGACTACCGGTCGTGAGACGTTCGTGAGTCCCGCTTGAAGGGCCCTCAGCTGCTGCAGCGCCTGGGCCTGCCCGCGCTGGCGGCCGACGACCTGTGGCGCGACCGCACCTACCTGCGGCTGTGGAGCTCCATCCTCACCAGTTCCTTCGCCAACCAGGTGATGATGCTGGCGCTGCCGCTCACCGCGGCGGTGCTGCTGCAGGCCAAGCCCACGCAGATGGGGCTGCTGACGGCGATCGAACTGCTGCCCTTCCTGCTCTTGTCGCTGCCTTCGGGCGTGTGGCTGGACCGCGTGCGCAAGCTGCCGGTGTACGTGGTGGGCGAAAGCGGCGCTGCACTGGCGGCGGCCAGCGTGCCGCTGGCTTGGTGGCTGGGCTGGCTGTCGATGGAATGGCTGTACCTGGTGGGCTTCGTGCTGGGCACCGTGCACACCGTGGCCGGCAGCGCGGCGCAGATCGTGCTGATGCAGGTGGTGCCGCGCCACCGGCTGGTGGAGGCGCATGCCAAGAATGCACTCGCTTCGTCGGGTGCCGAAGTGGCCGGCCCGGGGCTGGCCGGCGCACTGATCAAGCTGGTGGGCGCGCCAGTGGCGCTGCTCGTGAATGCGGTTCTGCTGCTGGGCTCGGCGCTCATCCTGCGCGGCATCCGTGTGCACGAGCGGCGCGAAACGGCACCCGATGCGCGCTTCTGGCGAGACCTGATGGTCGGCCTGCGCTTCGTCACCGGGCACCGCCTGCTGCTGACGCTGGCGGTGCTGATGGGCGTTTGGCAGATGTGCCATTACGCGGCGATGACGGTGCAGATCCTCTTCGCCACGCGAACACTGGGCTTGTCGGAACAGGCCGTAGGTCTTTGCTATATGGGCGTGGGCGTGGGCACCATCGTCGGCAGCGTGTACGGCCGCCGCATCAGCCGAGCGCTTGGCCCCGGCCCCTGCCTGGTGGTGGGTTATGCGGTCTGCGGCAGCGGCTGGCTGCTGCTGGCCGCCGCGCCGGCCAACGCCTGGGGCGTGGCCGCGTTCGCGCTCATGCTGATGAGCTTTTCCGCTGGCGCGGTGTTCATCTTCATCAACTTCCTGGCGCTGCGCCAGGCGGTGACGCCCGAGCCGCTGCTGGGGCGCATGACGAGCACCATGCGCTGGCTCACGCTGCTGGCCGCCGCGCCCGGCGCGCTGCTCGGCGGCTGGCTGGGCGAACACGTGGGGCTGCGCTCGGCGCTGGGCTTTGCCGGCGGCGTTTCGGTGCTGCTGGTGGTGGTGGCCTGGCGGCTGCCGCTGATCCGTGAACTGAAGGTGCTGCCGCAGCCTGAACAGGACTCCGACTGGCTGGGCATCGAGGCCAGCGTGCGGCCGGCTGAGTGAGGTTCAGGCGCTTTCTCGCAGCTCCAGCCGACGCTCGATACGCTCAACGCGTTCGCTCAGGCCGTCCAGGCGCAAGTTCACCCCGGCCATGTCCTCGTGCAGGAAGGCGATGCTCTTGTGCATCTGCACGACCTGGTTCTCCAGCGACGACAGGCGCATCTTCACATCGCGCACTTCGCGCCGAAGGTCGGCGACGTCGGCGCGGATGGCCTTCAGGTGTTCGAGGACGAGGTTCTGTACTTCGTCAGTCATGCCGTCACATCATACGCTTCGCACCGCTCCCGCATGGCCGTCGGCCGTCAGTCGTTCACACCAGTCAGTCCCGGTGAAAACCGGTCCACCGCGTCGGTGATGAGGCCGTCGATGCCCAGGTGCACCAGGCGCAGCGCCTCGGCCGGATCGTTGACCGTGTAGCACAGCGCGCGCAGCCCGGCGCTGTGCAGCTTGGCCAGCAGTGCGGCGTCCATCAGGTTGTAGTGGGTGACCACGGCCACGCAGGCCAGCGATTGCGCCATCTCGAACCAGCCTGGCCACAGCGTGTCGACGAGCAGGGCGCGCGCAATTCCCGGTGCCGCTTCACGTGCGCCTTGCAGGGCCTCAGGTCGGAAAGAACTGAACAGCAGTGACGCGTGGTCCACAAACCAAAGCCGCGCGCAAGCCTCGCCCACGGCGTGCCCGGTGGCTTGTTCGGTGCCCGGCGTCGGCTTGATCTCCACGTTAAGCGCGAAACCGTTGCGCTGCACGTACGCCGCCACGGCCCCGAGGCTGGGCAGCGGTTCGCCGGCAA
>JAABPT010000095.1 GCA_011391855.1 Burkholderiales bacterium | reverse complement strand
CACCCGCCGCGGCCTGAACGGCCTGGCGCCATCCAACACCAGCGGGGCTTCGGCCCCGTTGCCCATTCAAGGGCTGCAGATGCACTGGCAGACTGCCCGCCACACCATCGACCTGAGCCGGCCCCGGGTGATGGGCATCGTCAATGTGACGCCGGACTCCTTCTCGGACCGCGGCGCCCATGCCACCACGGCAGCTGCGCTGGACCAGTGCGAGGCCCTGGTGGCCCAGGGGGCCGACCTGCTGGATATCGGCGGCGAATCGACACGGCCCGGCGCTCGTGCGCCCACCGCGCAGGAGGAACTGGCCCGTGTGCTGCCCGTGCTGCGCAGCGCCGTCACCCTGGGCGTGCCGGTGTCGGTGGACACCAGCGAACCCTTGGTGATGGAACAGGCCCTGGCCCTGGGCGTGGATATCGTCAACGACGTGCGCGCGCTGCGCCGGCCCGGTGCCTTGGCGGTCGTCGCTGCGCACCCGCGTGCGGGCGTGTGCCTCATGCACATGAAGGGCGAACCCGACACCATGCAGGCCGAGGCGGTCTATGACGACGTGGTCGCCGAGGTGCTCGCCTTCCTGCACCAGCGCGTGCAGGAGGTCGCCGCGGCCGGCATCGCGCGCGAACGCATGGCCGTGGACCCCGGCATCGGTTTCGCCAAGACCGCGGACCACAACCTCGCGCTGTTGTCGCGCCAGCGCGAGTTGCTGAGCCTGGGGCGGCCCTTGCTCGTGGGCTGGTCGCGCAAGGGCACGCTGGGTCTGCTGACCGGACGGCCCGTGGGCGAGCGCGTGGCGGCCAGCGTGGCCGCAGCGCTGGCCGCCGTGCACCGCGGTGCCCACATCGTGCGTGTGCACGACGTGGCGGCAACGGTCGATGCCTTGAAGGTCTGGCAGGCCGCCGAAGCGGGCCGCATGCCGGGCTGACGAGCCGCAACAATTGCTCACATCGCCGCGGCGCGGCGGCAGAGGCGGTGGCCCGGGCATTGGACAATGCACGGCATGGGAGTCAATCGATGAGCAGAACCTATTTCGGCACCGACGGCATCCGGGGCGCCGTGGGCAAGGATCCGATCACGCCCGACTTCATGCTGCGCCTGGGTCACGCCGTGGGCCGCGTGCTGCGCCAGTCCACGCCGCGGCCGACGGTGCTGATCGGCAAGGACACGCGCATTTCGGGCTACATGCTCGAATCGTCGCTGGAGGCGGGCTTTGCCTCGGCCGGCGTCGACGTGCTGCTCAGCGGCCCGCTGCCCACGCCCGGCGTGGCCTACCTCACGCGCGCGCTGCGGTTGGACCTGGGCGTGGTGATCAGCGCTTCGCACAACCCCTTCGCCGACAACGGCGTCAAATTCTTCTCGGCGCGCGGCGAGAAGCTGCCCGACCACTGGGAGCGCGAGGTCGAGGCCATGCTGCTGCAGCCGCCGCAGTGGGCGGACTCGGCCGGCCTGGGGCGGGCCCGGCGACTGGAGGACGCGCGCGGTCGCTATATCGAATTCTGCAAGAGCACGGTGCCGCACAGCCTGTCGCTGCGCGGCATGAAGCTCGTCATCGACGCCGCCCACGGCGCTGCCTACCACGTGGCGCCTGACGTCTTCCACGAACTCGGTGCCACGGTCGTGACCATCGGCTGCAGCCCCGACGGGCTCAATATCAATGACGGCGTCGGCGCCACCGCACCGCAGGCGCTGGTGCAGGCCGTGGCCGAGCACCGCGCCGACTACGGCATCGCGCTCGACGGCGACGCCGACCGGCTGCAGATGGTCGACGCCCAGGGCCGGCTGTTCAACGGCGACGAGTTGCTGTACGTGATGGCAGCCGACCGCATCGCGCAGCGCAGCCAGGTGCCCGGCGTCGTGGGCACGCTGATGACGAACATGGCGGTCGAGCTGGCGCTGGCGCGCATGGGTATCGATCTCGTGCGCGCCAAGGTGGGCGACCGCTATGTGCTGGAAGAGCTCTCGGCCCGCGGCTGGCAGCTCGGCGGCGAGAGCTCGGGCCACCTGCTGGCGCTGGACCGACACACCACGGGCGACGGCATCGTGAGCGCGCTGCAAGTCCTGCTGGCCGTGCGCCGCAACGGTGGCACGCTGGCCGGGCTGCTGGAGGCGGTGACGCTGTTCCCGCAGACGCTGCTGAATGTGCGGCTGCGCGACGGTGCCGACTGGACGGTCAATGCCAAGCTGGCGAGCGAGCGCGAGCGGGCCGAGCGTGAACTGGGCCAGCAGGGCCGCGTGCTGATCCGCGCTTCCGGTACCGAACCCGTGCTGCGTGTGATGGTCGAGGCCAGCGAGGCTGCCCAGGCGCGGCTGTGGGCCGAGCGGCTGGCCGCCGCCGCACTGGCCTGAGAGGCTGAGCCGGGCCGCCAGCCTTACGGCAGCGCCGCGGCCGCTTCAGCCGACTCTGCCGGCTCGGGCAGCGAGGCCCAGGCCTTCAGCGCGCGCAGCAGGGGCCGCTTCTTGGACTGGTGCGACTGCATGCGCCGCAGGATGTCGTCCAGCGTGCGGATCGCGTCCAGGATGTGCGGGCCCTTGTTGAGCATGACGCATTCGGCGCGTTCCGACATCGCGGCGTCTGTGATCTCGGCGCGCGAGGGCAGGCCGGTCTTGGCCAGCGTCTCCAGCACCTGGGTGGCCCACACCACCGGCACGTGCGCCGCTTCGCAGGCCCACAGGATCTCCTCCTGGATCTCGGCCAGCCGCTCGTAGCCGCATTCCACTGCCAGGTCGCCGCGCGCGATCATCACGCCCGTGGCCGGGCTGGCCATGGCGGCCAGCAGCATCTCGGGCAGGTGCTCGAAGCCGCGCCGCGTCTCGATCTTGATGACCAGGCCCAGGTGCGCGGCGTCCAGGTCCTTCAGCCGCTGGCGCAGCAGCACGACGTCGGCTGCCGACTGGGCAAACGACAGGCCCACCAGGTCGGCGCACTGCGCCACCACTTCCAGGTCGAGCAGGTCTTTGGCGCTCAGCGCCGGCAGCTCGAGCCGGGTGTCGGGCAGGTTGATGCCCTTGTCCGCCAGCAGTTTCTCGCCTTCGTTTCGAGCGTGCGTGATCTCGACCTCCAGGCGCCCCGCCACTTGGCGGCGCACGATGCCGCCGATGCGGCCGTCGTCGAACCAGATGCGCTCGCCCTTGCGCACCTGGGCCAGGGCCTCGGGCAGCGTGCAGGCGATGGTGGCCGGCGCCGCCGGTTGGCCCTTGCGCGCGGCCAGTGGCCCGTAGCCCATGCCCTCGGGCACCACTTGAAGCCGGTCTCCGCGGTGCAGCAGCAGAGCGCCTGACCTGGCCGGCAGGTCTGTGATGCGCGTCTGCAGGTCGTGCGGGTGCCGGCGTCGCAGCCGCAGCACGGTGTCGGGAGTCAGGTAGGCCGTCTGCATGCACTCGACCAGCACGCCCTCGGGTTGGCGCTCCAGCACTTTCAGGCGACGTTGCGCCAAGCGCGCATCGGTCAGCTGGATCCGGCTGTCTTCGTCCACTTCGGCCAGCCAGGCCGCGTCCACGCCGACGCAGAAGTCGGCATTCGCCACGACGGCGGTCGACCCATGCGGCCGCAGGCCCAGGCGGGCCGGCGCGGTCACGCGCCCGAATGCATCCTTGGCCGGCCTGAGCTTGGCCACTTCCGGGCTGCCGGCGATGGGTCCGGTGCGCAGCTTGGGCCCGCCCAGGTCCATCAGAACGCGCACCGGCCTCTCCAGCTTGCGCGCAGCACGGCGCACGCTGCGCGCCATGGCCGCCCACTCGGCGGCGCCATCGTGCGCGCAGTTGATGCGCGCGATATCCATGCCGGTCGCGACCAGGTCGTTGACGAGGTCGTCGTCGTGCGCCGCGTCACTGGGCAGGGTGACCATGATGCGCACCGATCGATCCCTGGGAACGGCGCCGAACAAGGCCTGGGCATGACGGTCCAGGCGTGCCGGGCCGCTCTGGGATCCCGTGGGTTCGTCGTGCGACAGCGCCGTCCAGGGCCGCCCGGTCAACCGGTGCAGGATGCCCAGCACCTTGTCCAGGTTGGCCAGCACATGGGTTTCGGCCCGGCCCAGCGAAGACAGACCCATGCGGGCCAGCTGCTCCTGCAGGCTGCGCAGGTCATGGCGTCGCAGCGCCAGGTAGTGGGCCAGGTTCGCGGCGCTGGCTGTGTGCGTGGAATCAGCCTGGCGCAGCCAGGGTGCCAACTGCGCTTCGTTGTCGAGCATCGACTCACGCAGCGCCCACAGCTCGCGTATCAGGGTTTCACACGCCTCGATATCCCAGGCGTCAGCCGGGCTGGACACCTTCTTTGTTTTCATAGATCACCGTCCCACCCTGAGTCTGCCTGCAATTCGTGGCAGCTTGATGACAGCCTGTGGGTGACGAAGCCCGGCTCTGGCGCGTTGGCTCCGCTGTCACGCCTTGCGCCATGGCGGCGAGGTACTCGGTCTCGATGGCCTGGACGATGCGGTCCCAGTCCAGGTGGCGGGCGGTTGCGCGCGCCTGCGCGCCCATGGCCCGGGCCGCCACCGGGACGGCCGCCAACCGCGCTGCGGCGGCGGTGAAGCCGTGGCTGTCGCCCGGGCGCGCGAGCAAGCCGCTCGCGGCGTGACGCACCAGTTGCCCGGCCGCCGCACAGTCATAGGCCACCACCGCCAGCCCGCTGGCCATGGCTTCGGGCACGACGTTGCCGAAGGTCTCGGTCAGGCTCGGAAACAAGAACAGGTCGGCCGAGGCGTAGTGCGCCGCCAGGTCGTCGCCGCGGCGAACGCCCGCGAACAGGGCGTCGGGACAGCGCTGCTGCAGGCTGGCGCGTGCCGGTCCGTCGCCCACCAGTACCAGGCGTGCCCCGGGCGCCACGGAGCGCACGGCCTCGAAGGCGGTCAGCAGGTCGCCCAGGTTCTTTTCCGGCGCCAGGCGGCCGACATACAGCACCACCGCGGCCTCGGGCGCGACACCCCAGCTCGCGCGCAGCGCGGCGCTGCGTCGCGCCGGGTCGAACAGCCCGGTGTCGACACCGCGCGACACCACGCGCAGCCGTTCGAATCCGCTGCGCGCCAGCTCGCCGAGCACAGCCGCGGTGGGCACCATGGTCACGGCGGTGCGATTGTGGAAGCGGCGCAGGTAAGCCACGATCGGCCGGTGCAGCCAGGCCAGGCCGTAATGGCGGCTGTAGGCATGGAAATTGGTGCGGAAGTCCGACACCACCGGCAGCTCGAGTTGCGCCGCCGCCTGCAGCGCCGACCAGCCCAGCGGACCCTCGGTGACGAGGTGCACCACGTCCGGGCGTTGCACGGTCCAGCCTTGCACGAGCGCGCGGCGCGACGGCAGCCCCATCCGGAGCTGGGGATAGCGCGGAATGGACCACCCGCGCACCAGCATCTCGGCATGGCCTGCGTCGTGGCTGGCAACGTCGGCGGGGCCCTGGCGCGGTCGCACCAGGGCCACGTCGTGGCCACGCTGGCACAGGCCCGCGACCACGCGCGAGATCGTTGCCGCCACGCCGTTGACCTCGGGCGGGTAGGTCTCGGTGACCACGGCCACGCGCAGCCGCCGAGGCACCGGCCCGCCGCCGCCGGATGAAGAGGTGTCGCCTGCAAGTGTCGCCATGCCGGCATGGTGACCGCGCCCGGCAACAGTTGTGTGACAGGGCCAGGCCGCGCCGAATCGACACCGGACCGTCACGCGGGCTTCACGGCCGGGCATCAGCATTGCGCCACGCCGGCGGCACTGCCCGCCGCGCAATTCAGGAACCACATCCAAGGAGCCCGCCATGAAGGAATTCCTCGAAGCCCTGCGTATGCAGCGTTGGGACGACCACCGCTATTACCACCACAGCCGCATCAACCAGTCGCTGCATCTGGTCAGCGCGCTGAGTTTCATCGTGGCCTACGGGCTGCTGTTCGTGGACCCGGCGGCGGCAGCGCTGCTGGCCTGGAGCGTGTCGATGACCACGCGCCAGGCAGGCCACTTCTTCTTCGAGCCCAAGGGCTACGACCACGTCAACCAGGCCACGCACGAACGCAAGGAAGCCATCAAGGTCGGCTACAACTTGCGCCGCAAGGTCGTGCTGATGGCGGCGTGGGTGGCGGCACCGGTGCTGCTGTGGCTGGCGCCTTCGCTGGGCGGGCTGATCGAGCCGGCAGCCACCTGGCGCGGCTGGCTGCACGACGTGGGCATGGCCTGGCTGGCGCTGGGCGTGGGCGGCCTGCTGTTTCGCACCGTGCACCTGTTCTTCCTGGCCGATGTGCGCACCGGCCTGGTGTGGGCAACCAAGATCCTCACGGATCCTTTCCACGACGTGATGCTCTACT
>JAABPT010000094.1 GCA_011391855.1 Burkholderiales bacterium | reverse complement strand
ACGGCCATCCAGAGTCGCTCGTGGCCGGCGGCTTACTGGCGGCCCAACGTCTGCCGGAGCCACCAATCGCAGCCCCTGCCCGCCGATCTGTCGTCCCAATGCGGCGCTCAGAGAAGCCGAGCTGACCGAGTGGCTGTCATCGCCGACCCTACTGCGTCCGTTTGAAAATCCTATCCTCACCTCGCTTTCGATCGGATCGGCGAGGTGTGGTCGGACTGTGGGTGGCGGGCGTTGCGGTGCCGTTACGCCGCTCAGCGCAGGCCCCCCGGGCCCGCTGCCGCGCGGCTCGCCTTGCGCGGTGCTTGGCTGAGGAACTGCGCCAGTTCGAACGGGCTGTTGAACTCCTGCTGCTGCGCATCGGGCAGAACGAGGCGGGCATGCCATGCGCCGCCGGCGTCGCTCCACACGCTGAGCAACATCACGCGTGGCGGGGCCAGTGGTGCATGCGAGTCAGCGGTCGAGTCCATGGGTGCTCCTGCGACGGTGGGAGCGCATCGTCGGCGCCAGCCGTTGCGGCGGCGTTGCCGGCGTCGCCGGCGAGGGCGGCCGACCGCGCCGCAACGGTCCCGCAACGGCCGCCACGGAGCATGGCGCCGTGCGATGGGCCAGGCTGCCGTCGCATCCGTCCCGATTCACCAACCGAGGAGATCCTGATGCCCACCTTGCCTTCCCCCCTGTGTCGCCCGCGCCGCTTCGTTGCCGCGGCCGCGGTGCTGCTGGCCTGCCTGGGCGGCGGTCCGGCGCGGGCAGCACTCGACTCGAGTGCGCTGACCGACGACCACTCAATCAATATCCCCACCACCTGGTGGACCTACTCCAACCAGACCCCACAACAACTCGCGGACCGAATCAACGAACATGGTGCGCGGCTGGCGGGCCTGGAGGTGACGGCCGTCACCAGCGCCGGCGAGCCGCGCTTCACCGCCCGCCTGGTCGCCAACAGCGGCGCCTACGCGGTGCCGGACTGGTGGTGGTACTACGACCAGACCCCGGAGCAGATCACGGCACTGCTCAACGCCAACAGCGGCCGGCTGATCGAGCTGGAGCGCTATGACCGCGGGGGCGGCCAGATCCGCTATGCGATGGTGATGGTCGCCAATGCCGGCGACGCGGCGCGCGGCTGGTCCTACCTGATCGGTGCGACCAAGGCGCAGATCACCAGCCACATCAGCGCCACCGGCTCGCGCCCGATCGACCTCGACGCCTACGGCAGCGGCAGCGCGCGGCGCTACACCGCCGTCTTCGTCTCCAATACCGGCGCCGACCTGCGCCCGTTCAGCTGGGACGTGGACCAGACGCCGGCCGACATCGCCGCACGCACCAACAGCTTCCAGGGCCGGGTCGTCAAGCTCGGGCGCCAGAGCGACGGGCGCTACTTGTTCATCCAGGTGCGCAACACCGGCAGCAATAGCAGTACGTGGTGGCACAAATACGGCTTCGCCTCGATCACCGCGCTCGACAACTACGCGCGGCAGATGGGCGCGCGGCCAGTCGACGTCACCAGCTATTCGACGATCTCGGGGCAACGTTTCGATGCCGCCTTCATCGACAACGCCAATGCCGAGGAACGCCGCATGCGCGGCCACTACGCGCCGCTGATCGACGCCAACCAGAACCCGCGCGGCATCTTCGAGGCCTACCTGAAGGAAGTCGACGGGCCGGTGCTGATCAACCTCAACGGCCAGCGCCGCGCCGAGAGCGCCAGCGCGCTGAAGGTGCTGCACCTGCTGCACGCCATGAAGCAGGTGCATGCGGGAATCGACTTCCTGCAGGCCAACAACTTCGTCTACTACAACTCGGACTATGCGGACGCGCCGGAGTTCAAGGACCGTTGCCCCATCCCCGATCAGGAGAACACCGGCAGCTGGAACTACAACGTCTCTACGCTCGAGTGGGGTCTGGACCAGATGATGGACATCTCGGACAACCGCACCACGCGCGGTATCGTATTGCGCTGGGGCGGGACCTTCGCGCCGTTCAACGCCACCGCCGCAGCGGCGGGGCTGACCGACACCACGCTGAGGCACGACATCGGCTGTGCCTACACCGACCTGAACACGAGCCCCTACACCTACTCCCCGGCCACCAAACGCAACGAAACCACGATGGCCGATCTGGCCAAGATCTATGAAGGCGTCTGGGCGGGCCGGCTGCTGGGCAGCAACAGCCTGGCGCGGCGCGAGTTCCTGGAGTCGGCCAAGACCGGCACGCGCGCCACGGACCAGGTGCAGGCAATCATCGACGAGGAAGCCGCGGCCCTGGGCAAATCGGCCATCGCGGCGGAATTCGGTGCGCTGGTGCGGACCTGGGGCAAGGGCGGCAAGTACGACGCCTGCCTAGGCGACCCGGCCGACGCGACGCAATGCGGCCAGGCCGTAATGGTCCGATCCAGCGCCGGGCTCATGCGCCTTCCCATCGGCGGCGGCGGGCCCTACGTCGCCTTTCGCTACTACGTGCACGGCAAGCTGATCTCCGACGTGCCGTTCAGCAACTCGATGGCCGCCAACGTCTACGCCACGGCCCACAAGAAGGCCAGCGGTGAACTGTTCCGCGGCGTGATCCGCGAGGCGCTGCAGACCTGGTAGGCAGCCCGCCTCAGGACCAGGCCCGCAGGAAGGCGGCGCGCTGCGGATCATGGCCTCGCAGGCTGTCGGCCAGTCGGGCCACATGGGCGGCGCAGTCGCGCTGCGCGTGGACCGGCACGCCTGCGACACCCGCACGTTGCGCAGCAGCCAGTGCGCGGTGCAGATGGAGCGCGGCCGCCGCCTGGGTCGACTCGGCATCCAGCGCCGCCTGTACCGCCGCCACCGTGGCTGGCTGCAATGCACCGCCCAACGCTTCGGCCCGAACGCGCACGGTCAAGCCGTTGACATCCGGCGTGCCCAGTGCCGTCAGCATGGCGCATGCCCGGCTGCCCTCGCCCACGGCCAACGCCAGTTCGGCTGCAGCCAGGTGGAAGCGCAGGCGGACCGCTGCGTTGACGATCTCCGACGGCGTCGGCACCTGGGCCAGCGCCTTTGCCGCGGCCGCGACGTCGCCGCGCTTCAGCTCGTACCGTGTTCGCGCGATGTGGAACTCGATGGCGACTTGCGGCATCTGGCGCAGCACCTCGTCACCTGTCGCAGCGACAATTCGCGCGGCGCTGTCCGTCTCGCCGAGCAACCCGAACAGATCGAGGCCGGTGATCGCGACGGCCGCCACCGTATACGGCTCGTTGATGGCCAGCGCGTCGTCGATAGCCGACGCCGCATGCACCCAGGCAGCGCCCAGGTCGCCCATGGCCACGTGGGTGGTGACGAAGGCCAGGCGGTACATCACGCGCCACTCGCTGGCCGGCATGGCCGGCTGCAGCGCCCAGCCTTGACGCAAGGTGGCCAGCGCCTGTTCCTGCCGGGCGCGGGACGAATGGACGCAGCACAGGCTGTACATGATGGCGCGCTGGATGCTGGTGATGCCGAGCCGGGCGCACTGCTCGGCTGCGCGCTGCAGTTCGACCTCGGCATCGTCGAGGTCGTCGAGTTCGACCAGGAATGTGCCACGGCGGTAGAGACCGCGCACGGCGCCGAACTCGTCGCCGAGTTGAAGGCACAGGGTGATCGACGCCTCGTTGAGCTCGAGTGCGGCGCGCACGCGGCCGGCCCGGTGCTCGACGAGCACTTGCGAGTCGAGCTGGTTGGCGCGGTCCTGGCCTTGCATGCCGGGCATCACCAGCGCCGCCTGGGCCGCGATCGCCGCGTCGTCGATGCGCCCCAGCTCCAGCAGCGCCACCGCCCGCACCGCCATGACCTGCGCCTGCTGGCGTTCATCCAGCGCAGCGGGCAGGCCTTCGATCAACGACAGACTTTCGGGTGCGCGCTGGTTACGCGCCAGATGGCCGGCCACCGCGATCAGTGCGTCGACACGCTGGGCGATGCTCAGCATCCCGCCTCCGGCCAGTGCCTGCAGCGTGGTGGTGTGAGACAGGCTGGCCTCGAGCTGATCGAGCAGACCGGCGGTGCGCATCAGCCGCAGGTGCAGTGCCATGGCCTGGGTCGGCGTCGGCCCGTCGGCCAGCCCCTGCTGCCAATGTTCCATCGCCTCGGTCTGCGCATGCAGCCGCTGCGCCAGATCCCCGGCGGCGAGGCGGTGCGTCACAGCACGACCGGCCTCGCCGCTGGCCTCGTGGTGCAGGGCGATCACCGCCGCCGGCGCTCCGGCGGCCTGCGCACCCAGGGCCAGGCGGCGGTGCACCAGGCGCCGCCGCTGCGCCGACAGCGAGGCGTCCAGCGCCTGCTGCACGAGGTCGTGTTCGAAGGCGTAACCGCCGGCCTCGTGCTCGCGCAGCAGCTGCGCGTCCACCGCCTGCTCGATGGCCAGCACCGCGTCCAGCTCCGACAGCGCGCAGGCCGGCGCCAGCAGCGCCGGCGCAAAGGGCTCGGTGGCCAGCGCCGCGGCTTCGAGCACGCGCCGGCTGGCTGCCGGCAGCCGTTGCACGCGCGCCAGCACGACGTCATGCACGCTGGCCGGCACCGGCAGCTCGCGGTAGTCCTGCGTCGCTTCGTCGAACGGCGTGCGCCAGGCACCGTCGGGCCCCATCTCCAGCAACCCCTGCTCTGCCAGATGGCGCAGGGTCTCGCCAAGGAAGAACGGGTTGCCGGCCGTGGCCTGGGCGATGCGCGCGGCAAAGCGTGTCGGCTGGCTCACGCCGGAGAGCCGGCGCACCAGATCGAGCACCGCAGCGGCAGGCAGCGGCTGCAGCCGCAGATGCAGGGCCAGGGCGCCTTCGCGCAGCCGGGCGAGCGAGACGGCGGCTTCGGCCTCGAGTTGCGGCCGATAGACCAGCACTTCGCGCGCGCCGGGCAGCACGGCTCCAGGGGTGCCCTCGCGGCGCCGCTGCGCGATATAGCCCAGCAGCTTGCTGCTGGCGCCGTCAGCGTGGTGCCAGTCGTCGAGGATGACGGCGTCGAAGCTGTCGGCGGCGAAGGCCAGCCAGGCCTGCGTGCAGGCTTCGATGAAGCGACTGCGCTCCTGCTCGGTGCGCATCGGCGGGGGCGCCGTGCCGATCTCCGGCAGCAGCCGCGCCAGTTCGTCGCCGACCCAGGGAGGCAGCTCGCCCAGTGCCGGCGTCGGACCGGCGAGCACGCGCAGCGCGCGCGCAAAGGCGGCATACGGCACATCGGCGTCCCCCGGCCGGCAGCGGGCCAGAGCGTAGGGGCCATGCGAGGCGGCCAGGTCGGTGGCCAGACGCGTCTTGCCCACGCCGGCCTCGCCTTCTAGCAGCAGGGCACGGCCGCTGCGCCAGGCGTCCTCCAGCGCCGCCACCTCGGCGGCGCGTCCGACGAAGGGCAGCTGCTCGGGCAGCAGAACGGCCACGGTGGCTGCGCTGCACACCGGCGTCGTCGGTGCGGCCGGCGCCGTCGACCCAGCCTCGACATCCGCCACCTTGGCACGCAGCGTGGCGGCCAGAGCTGCGGTCTCGGCCATCGGCTCGAGGTCGAGTTCGGCCTTCAACACGCTTCGGCAGGATTCGTATTGCGCCAGCGCGGCCTCGCGCCGGCCACAGGCGGCGAGCAGCCGCATCGCGTCGCGGTGGCGCTGCTCCTGCAGCGGGTCGTCTGCGAGCAGCGACTCGATTCGCTGCAGCGCAACGTCGGGTGCGCCGCGCGCTTCGTGCGCCGCGGCCGATGCCTCCAGTGCCCTGCGACGCAGGTCCTGCAGCCGCTGGCGCTCCAGCGCCATCCAGTCATCGAAGGACTCGGCGTCGTCGAGCTGCAAGCCGTCGGCCGGCGGGCCACGCCACAGCGCCAGCGCATCGTCGGGCCGCCGGTCTTGAATCGCCGTCTCGAAGGCATGTGCGTCGCAGGCCACCTGCGGCGACAACGCCAGGCGGTCGGCATCGACCTCCACGGCGTCGGCCGCACCGGCTTCGCGCAGCCGCGCCAGCTCGCGCCGCAGGTTGCGCCGCCCGGTGCTTTCGTCCAGCGTGGGCCACAACAGCGCCACGGCGCGGGCGCGCGGCGTGGCGCCGCTGCGCGCCAACAGCATCAGCAGCGCCTGCATCTTCTTGAGGGGCAAGGCCAGCGCGGCCCCATCGCAGCGCAGCCGTATCGGCCCCAGCAACTCCAGCTCCAGCATGCACGCATGATGCCAGCGCGTGAGGGGGTCGGGGCGCTGCGCGAGGGCCGCGCGCTGCGACGCTGGACATCCCCCCGCGCTGATGTCGCCGCGCGCCGCAACGGCGCCGCAACGGCCAGCAACGACAGTTGCTCAGCGGACCGGATCTACCGGTTCCGCG
>JAABPT010000093.1 GCA_011391855.1 Burkholderiales bacterium | reverse complement strand
GTTCTCGTCCAGCAGCAGTGCGGCCATGGCCCTGCCCTGTTTCGATGTCTAGCCGGGCTGACCGTCGGCGGCCTTGGCCAGCAGCACGAAGTCCTCGTCCTTCAGGCAGTCGCGCACGAACGAGAACACGGCTTGCAGGTCTTCAGGCTTGAGATGAGGGTATTCGTCGAGGATGCGCTGGCTGCTCCAGCCCGAGGCGAGCAAGTCCAGGATGAAATCGACACCGATGCGCGTGCCGGCCACGCGTGGGCGGCCGAACAGCGTGTCGGGCGTGGTGACGATGCGGCCTTGCCAGTCCATGATCTCAGCCCCTGCGGATGAGCCTGACGCCCGGGCCGGCGTCGGCGGTTTCGCCGACGCCGAGCGCGCGGCCGTCGAACGTGATCGAGTATGCGCCGAAGTCGCGTGCCGGGGTGTGGCCACCGTCGGCACGGGTAACGACGAGGCGGTCGAACAGCGCATGGGCGTGTGCGTTGCCCAGTTCGCTTTCGTGCTCGAAGACATACAGGCCGCGCGTGGACATTTCGCCGCGCGCGGCGCTGCGGTCGTGCTCGAACATGTTCTCCAGGGCCTGCCACAGCAGCGCCAAGTCGGCGTCGTCGAAGCCGGTCTGCCTGGCCAGGAAGGCCGAGACGAAGCCGTGCGCGCGGTACAGGCCGTAGGGCACGGTGTGCTTGCGGCCCATGGTGCGGTTGTCGCCCTGTTGCTTCTCGGCTTCCGCCTCGGTGGCCACGGCGACGCGGGTGATGGAGTGTTCGAGCGCCACCACGGGGTCGATGGAGCGGGCGAAGGTCAGTTGCACCGGGCCGCGGACCTGGCCCGCATTCGTGCCGGTGGACATCACGGCGCCGAAGCTGCGCACGTCGAAGAAGTTCTGGCACATCCAGGCGCGCGCTTTGTCCACCTCGTCGCCGGTGCCTTTGCGCTTGCCCTTAGCGGTTGTCTTCTTCGGTGCTTCGGCGGCTTCGCCTTCGGCTGCTTCGGCCTGCACGGGATCGAGCTTCAGCGCCGAATAGGCCCGCTGGTGCTGCAGGTTCAGGATGGCCTTCTCGCGCACGTAGATCTCGAAGCGCTTCTGTCCGGCATCGAGTGCGCCTTCCGGGTCGGGCTGCTTCTGGTCAGCCTCCTTGGTCATCGCTATGAAGTTGCGCACCTTGCGCTTCAGCGAAACGTCGGTGACCATACCGTGGCCGGTTTCTGCGTCCATGCGCGGCAGGTTACCGGCGTCGGGGTCGCCGTTGGGGTTGCCGTCCTTCACGTCGAACAGCAGCACGAAGTCGTAGCGGTGGGCAAGCGGCATGGTCAGTCCTTCTGGGTGTCGTTGTCGGTGTCGGTGTCGGTTTCGGTGTTGGCGGCGTCCTTGCGCGCGTAAAGGCTCTGTCGCTGGTGGTAGTAGCCCAGCGCGAACAGGCCCTGGGCGTGCAGGTTCAGCTGGCGCGGAAATTCGTCGAGCGCCGGCTGCTCCAGGCTGCCGCAGATTTCGCCCACGAGCTTCTCGAAGAACGATTCGAGGCCGGGCGCGAGCTTCTTCAGGTGCGCATTCTTCAACCGCATCAGCGTGGGGAATACGGCGCCGGGCGTGCTGGACGCGGCGCCGTAGTAGCGGTCGCGGATGGTGGCGTTGATGCCGGGCTGCGCCGCGGACTGGATGCGCTCGAGCACGGCGAACAACCGGCCGAGCCGGTAGCCTGGGTCGGTCTGATTCACGTCGAGTTCCTCCCGGATGAACTGGAATTCTTGCGGCAGGCCGTGGCGGCGGCGGTGTTCGCGGTTGATGCAGGCCTTCAGGATGGCGGCGCGCAGGTAGGGCACATTGCCGCCGAAGCCGTCGCTGGCCTGCTCGGCGCGGCAACGGTTGACCGCGGCATTGAGCAGCGCCGGCGGGTAGGGGTTGCCCTCCAGGATGGCACGCATCCACTCGCCCGCCAGGCGTGGTGGAATATTGTTGGCCTTGCCCTGCGGCGCAATGGACCGCAGCAGCCAGTACAGGGCCGGCGTGGCCGCGTCGCGGTCGGACTGGCGCACGATGCGCAGGTCGTCGAAGTGCTGCAGGATGCGCGGGCCCAGGCGTTCGAAGGTCTCGTGGAACCAGAACCGCACGGCGATGCGCGAGGCGTTGGGTGCCATGCCGAGCACGAAGAAACGCAGGGCGGTGTCGTCGGCGCCGCGGCTGCCGCTGCGCGCCCCTTCCAGACGCTGCTTCACAGCATTCACATGCGCGTCGGGGTCGTCGTCGAAGAGGCCGACGAGGTCGGCTTCGACCGCATCCTCTCGGTCGGCCCAGATGGCGGTGGTGGCGTCGCCAATCTGCACCTTGTTCGGCGAGCCGCGCCCTAGTAGGGCGTTGAGCGCCAAGGTGTACTGCGACGCTGCCTCGGTGGACACCGGCGCATTGAGTGCCTGTGCTTTGCCATAGGAGCCGTAAGCAGGAGCCTCGTTCGTGTTGGCCGCCACCAGCGGCGACGGCTTTTGAGTGACGAACGAGATCTTGGGATGCAGCCGTGCGATGGCGCCCACCTTGCCTGTCACTAGGCAGGCCCCGCCTGCGACAGCGTTGCCAGGTTCGTCCGATGGTTGCTCGAGCGCGCACTCCTTCGCGACCCATTGCTCGTGGCAGACGGGCTCGACGGCACCTCGAAGCCTGAAGGTAAGGTTGAATCCTTGTCCGCCGCGAAGCGCCTCGCGTACATCAGCCGGCTGCAGCTCCGCGAATGCCGTCGTCTCGTAGAACCGCTGAATGGCCTGCAACCCGACCGAATCTGGATGGTGCGCCGCCAGGGCACTCAACCGGTCCCTGAAGGCCCGGTGCTGCTTTGCGACCTTGTCCGGGTTGTCCGCCGGGTCAGGGGAGCCATCTGGCTTTCGCTTCTGCCAGCCGAACACGAAGCCCATGTGCTCCCAGAGCAGGTTCGGATGCTTCCAGGCATCGTTCCCGGAGCGTATCTGCGCGGCGGGTACCAGCAGCGGTTCCCCGCGCCGCCTTTCTGGTGACCGTCGATCGACGAGAACGGCAGAGCCATCGGCCCCAACGTCAATGAAGAACGCGATTTCGCGATATTCCCACCCGGCAGGCGCCACCGCGCCTGGGTCGATCGCCCGCTTCCGCTCGTAGTAGTCCACCAGTGCCTGCAGGATCACCGCACCACCTCCTGCCCTTCGAACGCCGGCACCTCGATCGCGCCTTGGGTCATCTGCGCGCGGAAGAACCGCGGCTGCGGGTCGGCCGGGTTCGTGAAGTACAGGTCGTGCAGCATCCAGCCCAGGTCGCGCGTCTCGTCGATCGGCGGCGGTTCGCCGGCCGGATCGTCCACCAGCCGCCAGCGCGCCGCGAACTCGCGGCAACCCAGGTAAGGCTGGTTCACGCACTGGCCCTTGCGCGCGCGGCGCTCGAACATCTCGAAGAACTTGGCCGGTGGCGAGCGGTCTTCGCGGTCGGGCCGCGCCGCCAGGTCGGCGTGCAGCCGGTAGGCCACGTCGCGCAACAGCAGCGTGGCGCGCTGCTGCCGGTCTTCGTCCACGTACAGCGCCAGGTCGCCCACGCCTTGCTTCATGGCCCGCTGCACGTTACTCGACGAGATCACCGACGCCACTTCGTTGCGCCGCAGGTTCATCCAGCGCATCGGCGCCAGCACCTCGATGCGGCGCACCTGCCAGCGGATGGCCGGCTTGTAGAAGATGGCCTCGAACACGGCCCGCGCCGCCGAGGGCGTGATGACGTCGTAGCTGACGCGTTCGACCTTCATCTCGGGCCGCGTGAAGCAGGCCCAGTCGCCGCGCACGTCCAGAACGAAGCGTTGGTGGTCCATCGTCTTCTTTCCCTCTCCCTTTCCTGGCAACCTTACTGGACCAGGCTCGGCGCGTCCAGCACCGCACCTTCGGCCAGCAGGCCGAAACGCCGGCTGTAGCGCGGTTCGTCGTTCAGCACGAACCAGCCGGGCACCGGCTCGCTGAAGTCGCCGCGTTCCAGCCCGGCCAGCACCTCGCGTTGCCGCGCCTGCACCACGCTGCGCTGGAGCACGCGCAGGTGCCAACGCTCGGCCGTGCCGGCCCGCAGTGCGGCCAGGGCCTGGCCGTGGCGCGGGTCGGCGCCGCCGTCCGGCGTGTAGGGCACGACGACGGCCACCTGGTCCTGGTCGTCGATCAGCCGGTAGGCCCGGGCGGCGCTGCGCATCTGCAGGTCGAAGTCCGGGCTGGCCTGGAGCATGGGCAACACCTTCTTCTCGTCGGTGCTGAACTGCGCGTACCAATGCTTGAAGTAGTCGGCAAACAACTCAGGCGGCAGCGCCTCGGGTCGCGCGTCGCCCAGCACGGCGCGCGTGGCCTGCGCGGCGCGCACCAGGGCGGCCAGCATGGCCGGGATGGGCCGCACGAAGACCTCGACCCGGCCGCCGCGCGCGCTCAGCCGGCCTTCGCGGTTACAGCGCCCGGCGGCCTGCGCGATGGCGTCCAGCCCAGCCAGGGCGCGGAAGACGACCGGAAAGTCGATGTCCACGCCGGCCTCGACCAGTTGCGTGGCCACCACTCGCAAGGAGGTTGCGCCGCCGTCTTGGCGGACGTCGAGGCGGTGCCGGATCTGGGCGATGACGTCGGCACGGTGCTGGCCGCACATGGCCGCCGACAGGTGCAACGTGGGCTCGCCATCGGGTGCGACGGCGTCCAGGGTGCGCACCAGATCGGCCGCGTCGCGGCGGGTATTGACGATGGCCAGCGCCGCCGGTTCGGCGGCCAGCCGTGCGGCGACGGCGGCAATCTCCTCGGGCGCGCCCAGGTCGGCCGGCCAGTGCAGCCGCACGCGCTCGAGCTGCGCATACAAGGGCTGCACGGCCTGCACGATCTCGCGTGGTCTGTCGCCGCTGCGGGTCAGGCCACGCAGGCTCGCGCGCGGGTCGAAGCGCGTGATGTCGCTGAGCACCGGTTGCGTGGCGGTGCACGACACCAGCGTCGCGCCGTAGTGCTTCACCAGCAGGCGCAGCGCATCCAGTGTCGGCTGCAGGAACGGAGGCGGCAAGGTCTGCGCCTCGTCCAGGATGATCACGCTGCGCTGCACGCGGTGCAGCTTGCGGCAGCGGCTGGTGCGCGCGGCGAACAGGCTTTCGAACAGCTGCACGTTGGTGGTGACGACCAGCGGCGCGTCCCAGTTCTCGCAGGCCAGGCGCGAGCGCGCGGTCTCGCGTTCGGCGGCGGTGTCGGCCTGGCTGTGGTGCTCGACGAGGTTGTCGCGTCCGAAGATGCCGCCCAGCACGTCGGCGGTCTGCTCGACGATGCTGGTGTACGGAATGGCGACGATGACGCGCTGGAGCCCGTGCGCCACCGCATGGCGCAGCGCAAAGGCCAGCGAAGCCAGCGTCTTGCCGCCGCCGGTGGGCACTTGCAGGCTGAATACGCCGGGAGGCTGGCCGGCGGCGGTGCGGCAATCGGCCAGCACCTGGGCGCGGGCGCGCATCACCGGTTCTTCGGCGCGGCCAGCAGCACGCACCCGGCCGGCCATCCCGTCGAGATGCGCGTCCAGCCGGGTCAAATAGTCGGCCAGCGGAGGAAAACCTGCGCGAGCCTCGGCGCGGCCGCGGTTCAGGTAGGCCTCGGTGTCCAGGAAGTCGGCATCGACCAGCGCCGAGAACAGCATGCGCAGCCACAACGACTGCGCCAACGGTTCGCGTTCGCGCAGACCGGGGATGGCTGGCAGGAGCGACCTCGCGTCCAGCGCCCCTGGCAGCGCCAGAAGTTCCGGCGCATGGCTGGCACAGACGGCCACGACCTCCTGGTGTTCGCGATCGCTATCGGCCTGTCCACCGCCGATCAGCCGCTCCCTCAAAGTGGAGGCGTCGTACAGCCCCGCGTGGTGGGCGGCGATCAGGTGCGCCAGCAGCCAGCCGGCGCGCCGGCCGGGCTCGCCGAAGCGCTCCCCCAGCGTCTGCAGCGCGTGGACCGCGCCTGCCGCCGAATGCGTCTTGTCACGGCCGACGACGCCGCGGCCTTCGATGTGGGCCTCGTCGTCCTGCCGGACGTAGCTCTGGAACCCTGGGCGGAACTTGCCCAGGTCATGCCACAGGCCGGCCAGGTGGGCCCAGGGGGCCGATGCCGTGTCAACGGCAGCAGCAGCGCCTTGTGCAACGGCCGTCAAGTGGTCGACCAGGTCGTGGCCGGGGCCATGGGCGATGAAGTTCAAATCTGTGGCTCCTTGCGCCGATGATGCGGCCCCGGTCGCTCAAATGGTGAGCCTGCGAGACGGCATCCTTCGCTTCCACCGGCGCCCCCACAATGCTCGCATGGCCACGCCCAAGACCGTCTACACCTGCCGCGAATGCGGCGGCAGCAACGCCAAGTGGCTGGGCAAGTGCCCGCATTGCGGCGCC
>JAABPT010000092.1 GCA_011391855.1 Burkholderiales bacterium | reverse complement strand
CTGGCCTTCCGGCAGGAAATCCGCGACTGGGTGGCCCAGAACCTGCCCGAGGACATCAGCCACAAGGTGCGCCACGCGCTGCGCCTGTCGCGCGACGACCTGCAGCGCTGGGCCAGGATCCTGGGCCAGCAGGGCTGGCTGGGCTGGGGCTGGCCGAAGGAATTCGGCGGCCCGGGCTGGAATGCCATCCAGAAGCACCTGTTCGAAGAGGAATGCGCGCTGGCCTGCGCGCCGCGCGTGGTGCCCTTCGGCCCGGTGATGGTGGCGCCGGTGATCATGGCCTTCGGCAGCCCCGAACAGCAGCGGCGTTTCCTGCCCGGCATCGCCAGCGGTGAGGTTTGGTGGAGCCAGGGCTACAGCGAGCCGGGCGCGGGTTCGGACCTGGCCTCGTTGAAGTGCCGGGCCGAACGGCAGGGCAACACCTACATCGTCAACGGGCAGAAGACCTGGACCACGCTGGGCCAGCACGGCGAGTGGATCTTCTGCCTGGTGCGCACCAGCAACGAAGGCAAACCGCAGACCGGCATCAGCTTCCTGCTCATCGACATGAAGAGCCCGGGCGTCACGGTGCGGCCGATCGTGCTGATGGACGGCGAGCCCGAGGTCAACGAGGTCTGGTTCGACAACGTCGAGGTGCCGGCCGAGAACCTGGTGGGCGAAGAGAACAAGGGCTGGACCTACGCCAAGCACCTGCTGGCGCACGAGCGCACGAATATCGCCGACGTGAACCGCTCCAAGCGCGAACTCGAACGCTTGAAGCGCATTGCCAAGGCCGAGGGCGTGTGGGACGACCAGCGCTTCCGCGATCAGATCGCGTTGCTCGAAGTGGACGTGGTGGCGCTGGAGATGCTGGTGCTGCGCGTGCTCTCGGCCGAGAAGAGCGGCAAGCAGAGCCTGGACATTGCGGGCCTGCTGAAGATCCGCGGCAGCGAGATCCAGCAGCGTTACACCGAACTCATGATGCTGGCCGCCGGCCCGCTGACGCGCCCCTTCATCTGGGAAGCCATGGAAGCCGGCTGGCAGGGCGACCTGGCCTTGCCGGCCGCCAACCTGCCGCTGGCCGGCACCTACTTCAACATGCGCAAGACCACCATCTACGGCGGGTCGAACGAAGTGCAACGAAACATCGTTGCACAAACCGTGCTCGGCTGAGCGGCAGGAGACAGACACATGGACTTCGACTTCACCGACGACCAGGAATCGCTGCGCGACGCCGTGCGGCGCTGGGTGGACAAGGGCTTTTCCTTCGAGCGCCGGCACGCCATCGCCAAGGCCGGCGGCGCCACGCGCGACGTCTACCGCGAACTGGCCGACCTGGGCCTGACGGGCCTGACCGTGGCCGAGGCGCGGGGCGGCATGGGCTTCGGCGCCATCGAAGCCATGGTGGTGTGCGAGGAACTCGGCCGCGGCCTCGTCAACGCGCCCTACGCCGAGGCTGCACTCATGGCTCCGGCATTGCTGGCCGCCGCGCCGCCAGTGTTGCAGGCCGCCTGGCTGCCGCGCATGGCCAGCGGCGAAGCGCTGGTGGTGCCGGCGCTGCAGGAGCGCACGGCGCGTTACCGGCTCAACCACGTGGGCGTGCATGCCGCCACCGCGGGCGAGATGTGGACGCTGACCGGCGTCAAGACCCTGGTGCCGGCGGGTGACGAGGCCGACGCCTTCATCGTGCCGGCGCGCCTGCAGGGCGCGGCCGACGACCCCTTCGGCATCGGCTTGTTCCTGGTCGACCGCGGGGCCGTGTCGGTGCACGGGTTCCCGACCCAGGACGGCGCACGCGCGGCCGAACTGGTGCTGGCGGTGACGCCGGCCATGCTGATCGCCCGCGAGGGTTGGGAAGCGATGGAATCGGCGGTGGACATCGGCCTGGCCGCGCAGTGCGCCGAGGCCGTGGGCCTGATGGACCGGCTGGTGGCCATCACCGTGGAGTACATGAATACACGCAAGCAGTTCGGCGTGCCCATCGCCAGCTTCCAGGCCCTGCGCCACCGCATGGCCGACGTGAAGATGCAACTGGAACTGGGCCGCTCGATGAGCTACTACGCCAGCCTCAAGCTGGGCGAGCCTGCGGCGCCGCGGCGGCGTGCCATCAGCCAGGCGCGTGTGCAACTGGGCCACAGCATGCGTTTCGTGGGCCAGCAATGCGTGCAGATGCATGGCGGCATCGCCTGCACCGACGAGTACATCGCCAGCCACTATTTCAAGCGCCTGACGATGCTCGAGATGACCTACGGCGACACGCTGCACCACCTGGGCGAGGTGAGCAGCCGCATGCAGGACACGGCCGGCGTGTTCGCTTGACGCGACACTGGCGCGGCGGTTGTCGGCGCTGGCCGACAATCGCGTGATGTACCCCGGCTCCATCACCGACATCGCCGGCCTGGCGGTGGGCCACGCCACCGAAAGCGGCCGCCCCACGGGCTGCTCGGTCGTGCTCTGCGAAGTCGGCGCCACCTGCGGCGTGGACGTGCGCGGCGCGGCGCCCGGCACGCGCGAGACCGATCTGCTGCGCCCCGACAACCTGGTCGAGCAGGTGCATGCCGTGCTGCTGGCCGGTGGCAGCGCCTTCGGACTGGACGCCGCGGCCGGCGTCATGCGCTGGCTGGAAGAGCGAGGCTGCGGTTACGCCGTGGGGCCGGCGGTGGGCGCGGGTCCGACAGCGGCACCGGTGCGCGTGCCCATCGTGCCGGCAGCGGTGCTGTTCGATCTGTGGCTGGGCGACCCGCACATCCGCCCCGGCGCCGACAGCGGCTATGCGGCCTGCGTTGCGGCGCGCGCCGACCCCCCGGAACAGGGCAATGTCGGCGCCGGCGCGGGCGCCACGGTCGGCAAGCTGTTCGGCATCGAACGCGCCATGAAGGGCGGCATCGGCACCGCGTCGCTGCGCATCGGCGCGGTCACCGTGGGCGCGCTGGTGGCCGTGAATGCCATCGGCGACGTCGTCGACCCCACCACCGGACGCGTGCTGGCCGGTGCGCGCACGGCCGACGGCCTCTCGCCGCTGGACAGCGTGGCCGCCATCCTGCGCGGCGAGCTGCCGGCGCGGGCGCTGGCCGGCATGGCCACCACCATCGGCGTCGTCGCCACCGACGCCGCACTGACCAAGGCCCAGGCGAACAAGCTGGCGACCATGGCGCACGACGGGCTGGCGCGCTGCATCCGCCCCGTGCACACCATGACCGACGGCGACACGCTCTTCGCGCTGGCCACTGGCGGCAGCGGGCGCAGCGGCGAGATGACGGTGCTGGGCGTGATGGCTGCCGAGGTGACCGCGCTGGCGGTGCTCAATGCCCTGCGCGCCGCCACCGGGCTGCGCGCACCGGCATTGCCCGCCGCGCGCGACCTCGCGCCGATTTGATGGCGGTGCTCCCCGCCCTCACCCGGCGCCGCAGGCGCCGCCGGCACGGCTGAAGACCCGCATGCACCTCGCCCAGATCCTCTTCACCCAGGGCTTCGGCACGCGTCGCCTCTGCGCCGGCATCGTGGCCGCGGGTCGGGTGCGTATCGGCGGCCACGTCGTCGACGACCCGCAGGCCGACATAGCCACCGAAGACCTGGTCTTCGAGGTCGAAGGCCGCCCCTGGCCGTACAGGGAGCGCGCGCTGCTGATGCTGCACAAGCCTGCCGGCTACGAATGCTCGCAAAAACCCCGCCACCACCCCAGCGTGCTCAGCCTGCTGCCGCAGCCGCTGCGCAACCGGGGCGTGCAACCCGTGGGCCGGCTCGACGAGGACACCACCGGGTTGCTGCTGCTCACCGACGACGGCGCGCTGATCCACCGTCTGACATCGCCGAAATGGCACGTGCCCAAGGTCTACGAGATTGGCACCAAGCACCCGGTGACCGACGAACAGATCGCCCGCCTGCTGGCCGGCGTGGTGCTCGACGACGATCCGGCTCCGGTGCGCGCGGCGGCCTGCGAACGCACCGGCGAGCAGGCGCTGACGCTGACGCTGACCGAAGGCAAATACCACCAGGTCAAGCGCATGGTGGCGGCCGCCGGCAACCGGGTGGAGACGCTGCACCGCAGCCGCTTCGGCGCGCTGCAGCTGCCGCCTGAACTGCCGCCCGGGGGTTGGCGCTGGGTGCAGGCCCGCGACATCGAAGCCGTCAATGCCGGCGCGCCAGCCGCTCGCGATTGAACCGGCGCAGGCGCAACAGCCCGCTCTCGAACACGCTCCCGAGCCCGTTCTTCAGGCGCCAGGCCAGCGCGGGTGCCGGCGGCGGGCATTCGCAGTGCCGGCGCCGGACCTCTTGCAGCGCCTGCTGCCAAGCCACCGCGGTATGCGCGACCGTATGCCGGCTGCGCACCGCGGACCGCGCGGCCCGGGCCACGCGCTCGCGCCATGCGGCGTCGCCGATGGCCGCGGCCAGAGCTGCCGACCAGGCCGCCTCGTCGTTGGGCACCAGGCGTGCGGTCACCCCGTCGTCCACCACGTCGGTGTACGGCGGCACCGCGGAGCACAAGGTGGGAATGCCAGCCTCGGCATAGTCGAACCACTTGACCGCGCTCTTGCAGGACGCAAACCGCGAAGCCTCCAGCGGAATCACCGCCAGCGGACTGGGCAGTGACCGCGCCAGCCCGATGAAGTCGGCGCGCGGCAGCAAGGGATGCCGCTGCACCTGCAGGCCCGCCGCGGAGAAATCAGCGCCCGGGGGGCCCACGACGACCAGCCGCGCGCGGTGGGCGTCCAGTTGCCGCAAGACGGGGTAAAGGAATTCGGCCGCCAGCCTGTCCGAAGAGGCGAAGAGCAGGCTTACCGGTCGCGCCTCGTCGTACAGCGGCAAGGGCAGATCACCAGCGCTGAAAGCGTGGTTGGGCACTTCCATGCAGGCCGGCGCCAGCCCACCCAGCGCGGCACCGAGACGCGCCGTGCTGACGGTGACGAGGTCGCTGTTCAACATGCACCGGCGCACCCAGGGCAGGAAGGCGGCGCTGCGTTCGTGGTGCGAGATATGCGGCGCAATCTCCGTGATCAGGTCGTCGATGTCGTAGACCACGCTGCCGCCGCGCGCGTGCATGGCCTCGGCCAGCCAGCAGGCCCGCGCCGAGGTGCCACGTTGCAGCACCAGCACGTCGGCAGCCGCCAGATCAGCGCGGCTGCAGTCGTGAAACGAGCGCCAGGCCACGCTGCCGCCGTACTGCTGCGCCCAGGCCGCGAGCGGCACGCGCAGGCGAACTTCGGCGATCAGCGCGTGAATGTCGCCGGCGGTGGCCAGAACCTTCATCGCCCGGGCTTGGCGGCCTCGAATTCCCAGATCAGGTGCCCGCAGGCACCGCGCCAGATGCGGTGCGCCAGTCGCAGCCGCTGCCACCAGCCGGCCGGCGGCGCGATCCAGGCCACGTTCGGGTCGGGACGCGTCAACTGCACCCGGCGGGCGATGAAATCGCCCTGAAAGCCGTACATCGCCGCCAGCCGCTGCGGCCGCACGAAATAGTGGTGGGTGTCCACCGTCATGATGTTCACGTGCGTCGGATCCTGGAATGCCGACTTGTCCGGGTACACCGGCGTGCACGCATACAGCAGCCCGCCCGGCTTGAGCACGCGCCAGACTTCGTTCATCAGCTCGATGAACGGAAAACGCGTGCTCCCACCGTCGGCCGTGGGCAGCACGCGCGGCACGTGCTCCAGGAAGTCGTAGGCCGAGACCGAATCGAAGCTGTCGCTGTCGAAGGGGATCGGATTCAGCGCCAGGTTGGCGCGCCGGATCGGACCGCCTTCCGCGCTGCCGGACAGGTCGACGCCGAACAATTCGTCGCGGCCATAGGGGTTGCGCGGCACGGGGCCGCAGCCCAGGTCGAGGTGTCTGCTCATGGCGTGGGCGGGCGCGCGGTGCCGCCCTTGAAGAGGCTGAGAAGCGCGGCCGCCGCGCCCAGCAGCCGGGTGTTGGGGTCGTTGCGGCCGGCCTGCTGACGGCGCTGCAGCAGTCGCCTGGCGGTTGCGGGCATGCCCTGGGCCAGCAACGCACGCGCCAGGCGCCGCGCGTCGCGGCTGCGAAAGAAGTCGTCCGGCAGTTCGTCCAGCACGAAGACCAGTGCCGCCTCGTCCAGGAAGCGCGGCAGGTTGTAGGGCCCGTGGAAACCGAAGGTCGGACCCTGCGGCGCTTCGTTCTCGAAAGCGAAGCGCCGTGCCAGTGCCGGTGGCGCAAAGCTGACGCCGTGTTCGCGCTCGAGATGGTCGCGCCAAGTGCGGCACATCACCTGGTCCTCGGGGTGTTCCTCGGTGATGCGCGGGTCCAGCCCGGCGGCCAGGAAGCGGCGTGAACGCAGCGAGAAGCCGCCATTGCCCACCGAGCAGGCCGCAGGCTGCTCCGGCCACACGGCACCCACGTAGTCGTGCGCCAGGAATTCATGGCTCCAGGCCCGCGGCTCGAC
>JAABPT010000091.1 GCA_011391855.1 Burkholderiales bacterium | reverse complement strand
GGGCGAGAGCAGCGCGCAAGACAGATGACACCGGAGGATCTCTCGATGCCGAATGCCGCTTGCGGCCTGCCCGCAGCCGGACCCCGCCAGGGGACCTGACGCTCTGCCATGGCCGATTCCCCTTCCCTCGCGCTGCCGGTTTCTGCCGCTGCCGACCACAGCCGTTTCGTGCAGCGTGTGCGTCGCCGCTGGCCGGCGGAGCTGGCCTTGCTGCCGCCGGGTGCGCCCGGTTTCGACGCCATCACGGCGCTGGTGCAGCGCCTGCGCCAAGCCGGCCGCGACCTGCCTTCGGCGTTGCGCGTGGCGCGCCACCTGGTGCTGGAGCGGCTGGCCGTGCTCGACGTGGAAGCGTCCGCGCCGCTGGACACCATCACCGGCGCCATGACCGACCTGGCCGAGGCCACGCTGGAACTGGCACTGGCCCAGGCCGAAGCCGAGGCCGACGAACGCCACGGCCCGCCGCTGGACGAAGCGGGCGGGCGCGTGCAGATGTGGATCGTGGGCATGGGCAAGCTCGGTGCGCGCGAACTGAATGTCTCTTCCGACATCGATCTCATCTATGTCTATGAAGACGACGGCCAGACCGCCGGCGCGCGCCCGGTGTCGTTCCACGAATATTTCGCCTTCGTCGCCAAGCGCCTGTATGCGCTGATCGGCGAGACCACCGACGACGGCATCGTCTTCCGCGTCGACCTGGCGTTGCGCCCCAACGGCAATTCCGGCCCGCCGGTGGTGAGCATGGGCATGCTCGAGGAATACCTGCAGGTGCAGGGCCGCGAGTGGGAGCGTTTCGCCTGGCTGAAGAGCCGCGTCGTGGCGCCGCGCGTGGCGGTGACGAGCGGTCGCGCGCTGGCGCTGCGTTCGCTGGTCACCGCCTTCGTCTACCGGCGCTACCTGGACTATGGCGTCTTCGAGGGCCTGCGCCAGCTGCACCGCAAGATCCGCGACGAGGCGCAGCGCCGCGCCGCCGGCCGCCCCGAACGCGCCAACGACGTGAAGCTGTCGCGCGGCGGCATCCGCGAGATCGAATTCATCGTGCAGTTGATGCTGGTGGTACGCGGCGGCCAGTTTCCCGAGATCCGCACGCGCAGCACGCTGCGCGGCCTGCAGCGGCTGGTGGCACGCAGCCTGATGACGCCCGAAATGGCGGGCACGCTGGCCGACGGCTATGTGCTGCTGCGGCGCATCGAGCACCGCATCCAGTACCTGGACGACCAGCAGACGCACCTGCTTCCAGTGGTCGACGACGACCTGGCCTGGATCGCGCGCAGCCTCGGCATGGTCTGCAAGCCCGAGGCCTGCGAACTGCTCGACCGCCTGGGCGAGGTGCGCGAAGGGGTGGCCGCCGAATTCGACGCCCTGCTGCGCGAAGGCCAGGGCAGCACGGCCGACAGCGGCAACGGCAACTGCCGCCGCTGCGGCACGGGGCCGCTGCCCATCGACAGCGAAGCCTTGCTGGAGAAGATGCCGCCGGCCTTGGCAGTGCGGCTGCGGCCACTGGCGCAGAGCCCGCGCGTGCTGGCGCTGCGCGACGAAAGCCGCCTGCGCCTGGGCCGGCTGATGCAGAAGGCGGCGCAGACCGTGAGCGCGGGCGAATGCACCGAAGTGGCCGCGCTGCGCTTCGTCGACTGGGTCGAACCGCTGCTGCGGCGGGAGAGTTATCTCGCGCTGCTGCTGGAGCGGCCTTCGGTGCTGCACCGTCTGCTGCGCGTGCTGGGCACCGCGCGCTGGCCCATGCAGTACCTGATGCGCCACCCGGGCGTCATCGACGAACTCGCCGACGAGCGGCTGCTGCACCAGCGCTTCGACCGCGCCGCCTTCAGCGCCGAACTCGAAGGCCGCCTGGCCGCCTGGCAGCGCTCGGGCGAGGACGACGAGGAAAATCTGCTCGACACGCTGCGCCACGCGCACCACGCCGAGGTCTTCCGCACGCTGGTGCGCGACGTGGAAGGCGACCTCACGGTGGAGCAGGTGGCCGACGACTTGTCGGCGCTGGCCGACGCCGTGCTCGATGTCGCCGTGCGCTGGGCCTGGAAGAGCTGCAAGCAGCGCCACCGCGAAACGCCGGGGCTGGCCGTCATTGCCTACGGCAAGCTCGGCGGCAAGGAGCTCGGTTATGGCGGCGACCTCGACGTGGTCTTCGTCTACGACGACCCCGACGCCAGCGAGGACGAGCAACTGCGCGCGCAAGAGGTCTACCCCACCTTCGTGCGCAAGCTCATCACCTGGCTCACGCTGCGCGCGTCGGCCGGTGAGCTGTTCGACATCGACACCGCGCTGCGCCCCAACGGCAATTCGGGCCTGCTCGTCACGTCCATCGGCGCCTTCGAAACCTACCAGGCCGGCCGCGGCAGCAATACGGCCTGGACCTGGGAGCACCAGGCGCTGACGCGGGCGCGCTTTGCCGCGGGCGCCGCGGCCATCGCGCCACGCTTCGATGCCACGCGCCGCGCCGTGCTCACCGCGCCGCGCGACGCGCAGGCGCTGCGCGAGGAGATCCGGGCCATGCGCGAGAAGGTGCGTGCCGCGCGCCCGGTGCCGGCCGGCCGCTTCGACGTGAAGCACAGCCCCGGCGGCATGATGGACGTGGAATTCGCCGTGCAGTACCTGGTGCTGGCGCATGCCGCGGCGCACCCGGAGCTGATCGCCAACGTCGGCAATATCGCCTTGCTGCAGCGCGCCGAGGCCGCCGGCCTGCTGCCCGCGGGCGTGGGCCACGCTGCCGCCGACGCCTACCGCGAACTGCGCCGTGCGCAGCACGTGGCGCGGCTGGACGAACAGGCCACGCACTTCGACCCCGACAGCCTGGCCGGGCCGCGCGACGCCGTGCTGGCGCTGTGGCAAGCGGTTTTCGTTTGAGGCCATGAAACCGTGATGGCGCCGGGCCAGGCCTGGCTGGCGCTGGCTGCGCTGCTGGCTGCCGGTTCGGTGCTGGCCTGGTGGGCGCCGGCCTGGACGCTGGACTGGCAGCCCACGCTGGCCTCGAGCGAACCCTGGCGCGCGTTCACCGCCGCCTTCGTGCACTGGAGCCCGTTGCACCTGGGTGCCAACCTGGGCGCCACCGCCGCCGTGGCGGCCTTCGGCTGGGCGGCAAAGCTGCCGCCGCGCGCTGCGCTGGCCTGGGGCGTGGCGTGGCCGCTCACCCATGTGGGTCTGCTGCTGCGGCCCGAGCTGGCGCATTACGGCGGTTTGTCGGGCATGCTGCACGGCGGCGTGGCGGTGGTGGTGCTGTGGTTGCTGGTGCTGGAGCGGGGGCGCCGGCGTGCCATCGGCGCCATGGTGGCCGCGGGGCTGGTGGCCAAGCTGTGGCTGGAGCAACCCTGGGGGCCCGCTCTGCGGCAGGCGGCGGACTGGGACATCGCGCTGGCGCCGCTGTCCCATGCCACCGGCGCCGTGGCCGGGTTGCTGTGCGGCGGCTTGGCGCTGGTGCTGGGTGGTGCGACCCGCCGGCCAGGCCGCGGAGCATCCCGGGCATGAGCGCCAGCGTTTCCACCGCCACGGCCGGCCGCGAGCGCAAGGACCACGTCGACGGCCTGGCCGTGGCGCTGCTGCTGGGCTGCTGCGCCATCTGGGGCCTGGGCCAGGTGGCGGCCAAGGTCACGCTGAACGAGATCCCGCCGCTCATGCAGGCGGCGGTGCGTTCGCTGGGGGCTGCGCTGCTGCTGGTGCTGTGGTCGCGCTCGCGCGGACTGGCCTTGTTTCGCGCCGACGGCACTGGCCGCGCCGGGCTGCTGGCCGGCAGCCTGTTCGCGCTGGAATTCGGCTGCATCTTCGTCGGCCTGCAGTACACGAGTGCCTCGCGCATGTCGGTCTTCATCTATTTCGCGCCCTTCGTCGTGGCGCTGGGCATGCCGCTGATCGCGCGCAGCGAGCGGCTGAACCGCGTGCAGGCCGCGGGGCTGCTGCTGGCCTTCGGCGGTGTCGTCTGGGCCTATTTCGAAGGCTTCGTCAGCCCCACCGCCGGCCCGCAGCAATGGCTGGGCGACGCCCTGGGGCTGGCCGGTGCGCTGCTGTGGGCGCTGACCACGCTGACCCTGCGCGGCAGCCGCCTGGGCAGCGCCTTGCCCGAGAAGGCGCTGCTGTACCAACTGGCGGTCTCGGCCGCGGCGCTGGGCCTGGCGTCGCTGGTCGCGGGCGAACCCTGGCCGGCGCGCCTGACCGGTGCCTCGCTGTGGCCGCTGGCCTTCCAGACCGTGGTCATCACTTTCGCCAGCTACCTGGTGTGGTTCTGGTTGGTGCGCCACTATCCGGCCACGCGCATCTCGGCCTTCACGCTGCTCACACCGGTGTTCGGGCTGCTGGCCGGCGTGGGCCTGCTGGGCGAGCCGCTGACGCTGCGGCTGGTGGTGGCGCTGGTGGCCGTGTGCGCGGGCATCTGGCTTGTCAACCGGCGCGCGCCTGCTGCGAGTCAGTAGGCGTGCGTGGCCTCCTCAAGGATGGCGCTAGACTTTTTCCTTCAACCACCGAACCGGAGACCCCCCAATGATCACGCTGTGCGGCATCACGCTTTCCAACTACTACAACAAGGTCAAGCTCGTGCTGCTGGAGAAGGGCATCCCCTTCACCGAGGAACGCGTGAGCACCGGCTCTAAGGACGAAGCGGTGCTCGCCGCCACGCCACTGGGCAAGGTGCCGTTCATCCGCGTCGACGGCCAGACCTTGTGCGAGAGCCAGGTCATCAATGACTACCTGGAGGCGGCCTACCCCGAGCCACCGCTGCTGCCGGCTGACCCGCTGGCCGCGGCCAAGGTGCGCGAGCTGTGCACCTTCGTCGACCTGCACCTGGAACTGGTGGCGCGCGAACTCTATGGCCAGGCCTTCTTCGGTGGCAGCACCAGCGAAGACACCAAGGAACGCGTGAAGAAGCAGCTCACGAAGAATATCGCCGGCTTCAAGCGGCTGGCGAAATTCGCGCCCTACCTCGCGGGAGAGACGTTCACGCTGGCCGACTGCTCGGGCTGGGTCAGCCTGCCGCTGGTGGGCATGGCCAGCAAGTCGGTGCTGGGCGAGGACCTGCTGGCCGCCGCCGGTATCGACTGGAAGTCCTACGCGCGGCTGATCGGTGAACGGCCCTCCGCAAAGAAGGTCAACGCCGACCGCAAGGCCGACCAGGCGGCCAAGGGGTGAGCGTGGCCTTGAAGATCGACTTCGTTTCCGACATCGCCTGCCCCTGGTGCGCCGTGGGCCTGAATGCGCTGGAGCGGGCGCTGGAAAGCCTCGGCGACGACATCGACGTCGAGCTGCACTTCCAGCCCTACGAGCTGAACCCCACCTTGGCGCCAGAGGGCGAGGACACGGTGGCCTACCTGTCGAAGAAGTATGGCCTCTCGCCGGAGCAGATCGCGCGCAACCAGGCCCACATCCGCGAGCGCGGCGCGGCGGTGGGCTTCACCTTCGGCGAGCGCAAGCGCGTCTGGAATACCTTCGACGCACACCGCCTGCTGTGCTGGGCCGAAACGGCCGGCCACCAGCGCGAACTCAAGCACGCCCTGCTGAAGGCGTACCACACGGAAGGCCGCAACCCCGGCGCGCACGACGTGCTGCTGGACCTGGCGGCCGAAGTCGGGCTGGACGTGGAAGCCGCGCGCGAGGTGCTGGCCAGCGGCGCCTACGCCGACGAGGTGCGCGAGCGCGAAAGTTTCTGGCAGCAGGCCGGCATCTCGGCGGTGCCGTCGGTCATCGTCAACCAGCGCCACCTGATCCAGGGCGGCCAACCGCCCGAGGTATTCGAAAAGGCCTTGCGCGAGATCGCCGCCGAAGTGGGCTGATTCCAACGGCGGCCCCGCCGCGGGGGCAGCAAAGAGGCGGATGCCGCCGCATCCGCCTCGTTCGCGCTGTGGCCCTGGCGCCTGCTTGGCAGGCTTGGCGACCGGGTTGCCGCCCGCGACCCACTTGTCGAACACCATGTCGACCGAGGTCACGTTGGTGAAGCCCAGGTCCTGCAGCGACTTGGTGGCCAGCGCGCAGCGGCCGCCCGTGGCGCAGTACAAGGTCATCTGCTTGTTCATGTCGACGGTATCGGGCGAGCCGGCCAGCTTCCAGATGCGGAATTCGATCAGGCCGCGCGGCACGTTGACGGCGCCGGGCACGAAGCCGTCCTCGAATTCGTTCTCCTGCCGCACGTCGATGATCAGGCCCGCGGCCTTCTTGTCGTACAGGGCCCGGAACTGTTCCAGGTTGATCGTCTTGACCTGTTTCTTCACCGAACCGATATAGGTCTTGACGCTGTCGGGGTAGTTCGGTGCCGCCGGTGCCGTCGGCCCCAGGGACCGCTGCCCGGGCCCCGCAGGCGGGTCTGCGCCATGCCCGAAAACGGCGCTATCGTCACCCGGTGGCCTTGCTCGAAGTCGACCACCTCCGCGTCACCCTGCAAACGTCCCGCGGCGCC
>JAABPT010000101.1 GCA_011391855.1 Burkholderiales bacterium | reverse complement strand
CACCCCAACCCGCAGGCCTTCGACCACGGCGAGCCCGGCGCGCGGCGGCCCTGAGTTTGCGGCCCGGCCGGCACCGCCAACGGCCCTGCGCCGCACCGCACCGGCCCAACAGCCGCAAGGCCGCCCCTGGCTGGTGGGCCATCGCCCGCGCCGCTCAGGCCGCGGGCAGGTCCAGCACGAAGCAACTGCCACCGCCCGGGCGCGGTTCGCAACGCACGCTGCCGCCGTGACGCTGGGCAATCTGGCGCACCAGTGACAAGCCCAGGCCCACGCCGCCCTCGCGTTCGGCATGGCCAGGCAGGCGGACGAAGGCCTCGAAGATGCGCTCGCGGTAGGCCTCAGGCACACCGGGACCGCGGTCGCACACGCGCAGTTCCACCAGGCGCTGGCCGGCTCCGGCAACGGGCCGCGCCGCGACGCTGACCTCGACCTCGCTGCCGCCATACCGGCGTGCGTTTTCCAGCAGATTGCGCACCGCACGACGCAGCAGGCGCTCGTCTCCAGGCACCAGCAGATCCTGCCCGCGCGCCACGGCGCCCAGGCGCGCGGCCTCTTCCACGGCCAGCGCCAGCAGCGCCACGGGCTCGCGCACCTCCAGCGCCGGTGCGGCGTCGAGCCGACTCGTCAGCAGCACCTCTTCCACCAGCGCGTCGAGCTCGGCGATATTGGTCTGGATCTCCTGCTTCAGCGCGGCCTGCTGTGCGGGTACGGCCCCGTCCAACATGGCCAGCGCCATCTTCAACCGCGCCAGCGGCGAGCGCAGTTCGTGGCTGGCATTGGCCAGCAGGGTCTGGTGCGAGTGCAGCAGCGCTTCGATGCGCGCGGCGGCGCGGTTGAAACTGGCACCCAGGGCGGCCACCTCGTCGCGCCCGGCTTCGGCCACGCGCTGGTGCAGCGCGCCGGCACCGAAGGCCTCCACGCCCTGCTTCAAGGCCTCCAGACGGCGCGTCAGCCCGCGCACCACCGGCCAGGCGCCGGCGGCCACGGCCAGGAACAGCACCACCAGCAGCAAGGCCAGGCCCAGGCCGTCGGACCAGCCGCGCGGCAGCAGCCAGGGCGGGTGCGGCTCGGGCGTGCGGCTGCCGGGCGACCCGCGCGGCGCCCAGGGGCGGGCCACCCACAGCACGCGCCCGTCGTCCAGCGTCATCGAGCGCAGGCGTGCTGCCATGTCGGGCCGTTCGGCCTGGCGGCGCAGGAACGAGTCGGTGGCGCCGATGCGCTGCCCCGTGGCGTCGTCCAGGGCCATCGGCACGCGCAGACGCTGCGACCAATCGCTCAGGGCCGCGGCCTGCACCTCGGGCGGCGCATCGGCAGGCGGCAGCGAACGTTGCAGCAGTTCGGACCAGGCTTCCAGACGTTCGCGCGCGCCAGCCTCGGCCAGCACACGCTGCTCGTCCAGATGCTGCTGAACCACCCAGCCCGAGACCAGCGCAAACAGCGCCAGCACCGCCACCACCGTGACGTAGATGCGCAGGTACAGCGAGCGCATTGCCTTCAGCGCCCAAGGCAAGCGGCGGCACGGCGCAGCGGGCCGGCGCAGTGCGGGTGCGGGCCGGCACCGTGCGGTGCCGCGCGCACGGCCAGGCGCAACAGCCCGCGCACTACGGCACGTCCTGCCTGCGCGCGAACAGGTAGCCGGCGCCGCGCACCGTGAGCACGCGCCGCGGTGCCTTCGGGTCGTCTTCGATGACGGCGCGGATGCGCGAGATGTGCACGTCGATGCTGCGGTCGAAGGCATCCAGCGGGTGGCCCTTCAACGCGTCCATGATCTGGTCGCGCGAGAGCACGCGGCCGGCGCTGCGCGCCAGCACGGTGAGCAGTTCGAACTGGTGGCCGGTGAGGTCGCAGGGCCGGCCGTCCAGCCGTGCCTGGTGCGCGCCCAGGTCCACCTCCAGGCGGCCGAAGACGAGCACGTCGCCGCGGCCATCGGTGTCGGGCGCGGCGCGGCGCAGCAGCGCCTTCACGCGCGCCAGCAACTCGCGCGGCTCGAAGGGCTTGCCCAGGTAGTCGTCGGCGCCGATCTCCAGCCCGACGATGCGGTCGGTGGGCTCGCCGCGCGCGGTGAGCATGAGCAGCGGCAGCCGCCGCGTGTGCGGCTGGCTGCGCAGTTCGCGCGTGAAGTCCAGGCCGTCGCCGTCGGGCAGCATGAGGTCCAGCACCAGGGCGTCGAAGCTGTCCTGCTGCAGCAGGCTGCGCGCCGCCGCCAGCGAGCCGGCCGTGTCGACCGCGAAACCGTTGTGGCGCAGGTAGCTGCCCACCATGTCGGTGAGGCGAGTGTCGTCGTCGACCAACAGCAGGCGGTTCATCGTTCCTGACGGGCCCCGGTCAGCTTGGCAGACGCCATGGCGCCACGAACGCGGCCCAAGCTGGTGCGCGGTTCAGCGCTTCGTTCCGGCCGCCGACGCGCGCTCGGCGCGCTGCCGCTCCATCCTGTCGCGGCGCTCGGCCATCAGCGCCGTCATGGCCTGGCGCTGGTCCGGCGTGAGCACGCGGCTCATCTCCAGCAGCGCCTGCATCATGCGCTGGCTGGCCCGGTCGTGACGGGCCAACCACTGCTGGCGCAGCGCCTCGGCCGCCGCTTCGTCGACCGTGGGCTGGGCGAACAACGCCCGACCCTGCTCGCGCAGCGCCTGGCCGGCCTCGCGCTGGGCGCGCAGGTCGGTGCGTGCATCCAGCGCAATCTGCTTGAGCTGCACCCGCTGCTCGGGCGTGGCCTGGATGCCGTCCAGCAGGCGGTCCATCTGGCGCGGGTGCGCCATGACCATGCCGTCCAAGTCGCTCATCTGGCTCATCTGGCCCACCGGGCTCATGTGGTTCATGGCCGGCGTGCCGGCATGACCGTCCTGCGGACCGCGTGGAGCCGCGCTCACCGTCTGCACCAGCCCGCCGGCCAGGGCCAGCAAGACGGTCGCGACCAGCCAGCGCAGGGGCTGGCGGCTTGAAGGGTGGGCCGGACTCCAGGGGTGGGAACGTGTGCGCTGCATGACAACTCCTTCGCGGTGGCTGAGGCTGGCCAGCTTGCCCGCCCGCCGTAACGGCGATGTGCGGCCGCTGTAAAGAACTGTATTTCAGCGCGACACGGCTTCCACGCTCACCAGGCGACGCTGCAAGGTGAAGGTCGGGTTCGCGCTGCGCAGGTCCAGCCGCAACAGCACGCCGCTGCCGCGGTCGACGACGATGGCGCCTTCGACGCGCGTGAAGGCCTCGCCGTACGCGGCGTCGCCGAAGAGTTCGATCACCGCGGCGTCGAAGCGGCGGTCGGCCACCGCCTGCGGGCCCACCGCCACCACCTGGCCGCGCAAGCGGGCGCGGGTCAAGGGGTCGCCGACGACGCCCATTTCGCCGGCCACCACCTGCCCCAGCTGCAGGTCGGCGCGCAGCAGGCGCGACCATTGCAGCGTCCCCAGCGGCGCGCTCACCACGTTGCCGGCACGGTCCTGCAACCACAGCCCCGTGGGCACGGACTCGTGCACGAATTCCACCTCGCTGCGGCGCAGGGCGGCCACGCGCAGCACCCAGGGCGACGCCGGCAGTCGCGCTGCCTTGCGGTCCTCATAGATAAGCCGGTCGCCCACGGCCACCGGCAGGCTGGCCGCCGCGGCCGCGGGCAGGTCGGCGCCGGGCGGTGGGCAGCGTTTGAACGACGAGGCCACCTGCAGCGCCTCGTAGCGCCCCTTCAGTCGCGCCAGGTCGGCCGCTTCCAGGCCGTCGGGCCGCATTGCCAGCAATGCCGGCCAGAAGATCGTAACTCCCACGCCGAGGGCCAGGATGTTGTTGCCGGCCCGTTCGTCGACCGCATAGGCCACCTCGGCAGCCCTTTGCTGAACGGTGTCGAGCTCGTCGTAGATGCGGTCGCAGGACCAGTCGGCAAATTCGACCGGGTCGGCGGACAGCGGCCGCACGTCAACAGAGCGCGAGGCACAGCCGCCCAGCAAGGCTGCCGCCACGGCAGCGGAAATCAACGGACGCAACAGCCGTCGGGCTTGGGGCGGGAGGGCAGCGCTCATGCAGCGCGCATTGTGCTCGCGCCACGGTGTGCAACCAACTGCGGCCGCGGCGCCACGGCGCTGCGCGCTCTGGTGTATCATCCGACCCGTAGATATGCACAAGACCGTCTTTCTGTAGGTCATCTCTGTTTCAGCCGGTCTACCCGGCAGTTTCGGTCGAATCTCCAATCGGTGAATTCTTGGCGTCTCTGCACTGCTTGCAGCATGTGCTGCGGCATCACTTGAAAGGAAATTTGATATGACAACCGAAACCGGTACCGTGAAGTGGTTCAACGAAGGCAAGGGCTTCGGCTTCATCACGCCTGACAGCGGTGGCAAGGACCTCTTCGCCCACTTCAGCCAGATCCAGGGCAGCGGCTTCAAGACCCTGGCCGAAAGCCAGCGCGTCGAATTCGAAGTGACGCAAGGCCAGAAGGGCCCGCAGGCCTCCAACATCCGCGCCGCCAGCTGACGCGCGTACCAGACCCCGGCAACGGGATCTGCTGAAAGAGCCGCGGTGAATGCCGCGGCTTTTTTTATTGGGGCGCCGACGATGAAGAATCTGCAGGAAGCCACGGAACGCATCTGCGAACTCAAGGGCAGCCTCGTGGCACTGGACGCACTCGTCACCGCGCTGCTGCAGGCCATGCCGGTCTCGGCCCGTGCCGATCTGAGCCGCACCTTCGACGGCCATGCCGAAGTGGCGCGGACCGTTCTGCTGAACGCGTCGACCTCCGAATACACCATCGCTGCGTTCGAGCGCGACGTGAAGCGAACGTCTTCGTTGATCCGCGTGGCAGAGCCTTCCGGACGGTCCTTGAGCTGAACGCCGGCCCGTCGCACCGCGAGGCGGCCGGTGCCGACTGTGGTGCCGTTCAGGGTGCTGCCAACAAGTTTGCGGATTGAACATTCCGGCAACGTCCCCTGTCGTTTCGTCAAGTTTCTGTCGTACATGCGACAGAGTTGACGCTTCCAACTGCCAGGCGCCGCCGTGAGACTTCCGGCATCGAACCCGGAAGCCTCGCCCATGCCGCCTCACTGCCACCCCACCACCGTCTATCTCAGCGCCCCCGACATGGTCCGCCTCGTGCGGCGCAAAGGCCTTTCGGCCTGCATCGCCGGCGTGGCCGAGCGCATCGAGCGCGAATTCCTGCGCTGGCACGATTTCGACAAGAGCGCGCGCCTGGCCTGCCATTCGGCCGTGGGCGTGATCGAGCTGATGCCGATCGCAGATGCCTCGCAGTTCGCCTTCAAATATGTCAACGGCCACCCTGGCAACCACCGCCACGGCCTGCCCACGGTGATGGCCTTCGGCGTGCTGGCCGACGTGGCCACCGGCGCGCCGCGGCTGCTGTCCGAACTGACGCTGACCACCGCCATCCGCACCGCCGCCATGTCGGCGCTGGCCGCGCGCAAGCTGGCCCGCCCGGGCAGCCGCAGCATGGCACTCATCGGCAACGGCGCGCAGAGCGAATTCCAGGCGCTGGCCTTCCGCGACGCGGTCGGCGTGCGCGAATTGCGCCTGTTCGACACCGATCCGCGGGCCAGCGCCAAGCTGGCGGCCAACCTGGCCGGCCTGGGGTTGGAACTGCGCCTGTGCACCAGTACCGCCGAGGCCGTGCGCGGCGCCGATATCGTGACCACGGTCACCGCCGACAAGACCAACGCGACGATCCTGACGCCCGACATGATCGAGCCCGGCATGCATATCAATGCCGTCGGCGGCGACTGCCCGGGCAAGACCGAACTGCATCGCGGCGTGCTCGAGGCGGCGACGGTGTTCGTGGAATACGAGCCGCAAAGCCGGGTTGAAGGCGACATCCAGCAGATGCCGGCGGACTTTCCGGTGACCGAGTTCTGGCAGGTGCTGGCCGGCACGCGACTTGGCCGCAGCCATGCCGCCGAAGTGACCGTCTTCGACTCGGTGGGCTTCGCGCTGGAGGACTATGCGGCGCTGACTTTCATGCGCGACACGGCGGCCGAGCTGGGCATCGGCGACACCGTCGAGCTGGTGCCGCAGTCGCAGGATCCGAAGGACTTGTTCGGCGTGCTGCGCGACGAGCCGGCCTTCGGCACCGCCCCCGCCGCTGCCGCTGCCGCGTTTGCTGTCGCGGCCCGTGGGCAACGCTTGCGCGCGACGGCCTGATCGCGCATCGTGCAGGCCTATGCACCGATTCGCGGCGGCTCGTTCGGCCGCCGGCGCCGGCCAGCCCAGGGAGTGGCGCGATGAACGACCGATTTGCCGACGATGTCATGCCTGACCAGGCCGGTCACGGCCGCTTCACGCCTACGCTGCACCGTTCGCCACTGCGCGAAGCCATCGCGGCCTTGACGCGCCGGCCGGAACCCGATCTGTTGCCCGGGCTCGTGGAGCAGGCACGCCTGACGCCGGCGCAGGCCGAAGCCTCGCAGGCGCTGGCCTTGCGCGTGGCGCGCGGCGTGCGCGAAAGCAGCCGCGCCGGCGGCACCGCCGGCCTGGTACAGGGCCTGCTGCAGGAATTTGCCCTCAGCTCGCAGGAAGGCGTGGCGCTGATGTGCCTGGCCGAAGCCCTGCTGCGCATTCCCGACGACGCCACGCGCGACGCGCTGATCCGCGACAAGATCGCCGACGGCAACTGGCAGCAGCACCTGGGGCAGAGCCCCTCGCTGTTCGTCAACGCCGCGGCCTGGGGCCTGCTGCTGACCGGCAAGCTGGTGGCCACGCACAGCGCGGGCGGTCTGGCCGCCACGCTGCGCCGCCCCGGGCTGGCCCGCGCCACGCTGCTGGTGGGTGGCCATGTCGGCCCGGCCAGCGACGCCGAACGTGCCGAGCGCGCGGCGCTGGACGCCGAACGCGCCGCCATCCTGCGCCGTGGCGACCTGGCTGGTTTCGTCGAGGCGTGGGAAGCGCTGCCCCTCTTCGCCACCCAGCGCGCCCTGGCGCCCGAAGTGCAGGCCCGGCAGCGCACCGCGCGCCTGGCGCACGACCCCCAAGCACTGGCCTGGGCCTTCGAGGTCGCCGGCCTGGCACAGATGCCCGACCTGCGCGCGGCCGCCGCTGCGGCGCGGCAACCGCTGCACTTCCTGACCGGTGCGCTGGACACCCGCTTCAGGCAGCTCGCTGCTTCACTGGCGCGTCCGCCGTGGGTGCACCACTGCAGCGCGCCCGGCGCCGGCCACAACCTGCTGCTGGAGGCACCGGCGGCTGTGGCAGCATCGCTGCTCGACTTGATGGAGACCCCATGACCGAGGTGAACTGGACCCTGTGCGACCACGGCTACACCGACGTGGTCTACGAGAAAGCCGAGGGCATTGCACGCGTCACGATCAACCGCCCCGAGGTACGCAACGCCTTCCGCCCGCTCACCGTGCAGGAAATGCAGCACGCCTTTTCCGACGCGCGCGACGACGGCGAAATCGGCGTGGTGGTGCTGCGCGGTGCCGGTGACCAGGCCTTCTGCTCCGGCGGCGACCAGCGCGTGCGCGGCGACGGCGGTTATGTCGGCAGCGACGGCGTGCCGCGGCTCAACGTGCTGGACCTGCAGCGCCAGATCCGCACCCTGCCGAAACCGGTGATCGCGTCGGTGGCCGGCTACGCCATCGGCGGCGGCCACGTGCTGCACATGATCTGCGACCTGACCATCGCCGCCGACAACGCCCGCTTCGGCCAGACCGGCCCGCGCGTGGGCAGTTTCGACGGCGGCTACGGCGCCAGCTACATGGCGCGCATCGTGGGCCAGAAGAAGGCGCGCGAGATCTGGTTCCTGTGCCGCCAGTACGACGCGCAGCAGGCGCTGCAGATGGGGCTGGTCAACGCCGTGGTGCCGTTGGCGCAACTGGAAGCCGAGACGGCGCAATGGGCGCGCGAGATGCTGGCCAACAGCCCCACCGCACTGCGCTTCCTGAAGGCCGCGCTGAATGCCGACTGCGACGGCCAGGCGGGGCTGCAGGAACTGGCCGGCAGTGCCACGCTGCTCTTCTACCAGAGCGAGGAAGGCCAGGAAGGCAAGCGCGCCTATCTGGAGAAGCGCAAGCCCGAGTTCAGCAAGTTCAAGCGCTTCCCTTGAGCCCGGCGGGGCAACGCCCCGGCCCGTTGCACCGCCAGCATGAAAGCGGCGCAGGCGGGTGGCGCACACGCCTCAGCCCGATGCCGAGCCGTATCATGGGCCCATGGCCACCCCCACCAAACGCGCGTCGCCCCCGAACCCCGAACGGCCGGCCCAGTCGGTCAAACCGGTGAAACCGGTCATACCGGTCAAGGCGGTGAAACCGATCAAGGCGATCAAGCCGGTCAAGCCGGTCAAGCCGAGCGTTGCGGCTGCCGCCGCCGAGGCCGAGCCCTTTCTTCGCTTCCATCACACCGTGGGACTGCGCAAGAAGACGCTGTCCCTGCTCGGCACGCTCGAGCAGGCCGACGATGCGACCGTGCACCGCGACGCGCTGTCGGCTCTGGTCGTGGAGCTGACCAACAGCGGCCTGGACGCCTACTTCATGACGCCGTTGCGGCGCGCCGGGGCCGGCTTCATCGTCGAGCAGTCGGCGAAGCTGGGGATGGTGGGCGTGCAGCAGGTCATGGGGTCCGTCGTACGCCAGATCGTCGGTCGCATGGACGGCCCGCAGTTGATTTCGGTGTCCGTGTCGATTCGGCAGTTCATGCGCTGAGAGTCTGGGCGCCGGGCTGACGCCGCCGTCTTCACGCATGAGCGCGCCGGGCCGCTCCCAAGCGCTCATCCCGGAGCGCGTAGCGCGCAGGGTAGTCCAGTGACCCTGGCCGCGCCGCTGCGCCTGAGCCTGCAGGCGCCGCGACGGGTGGCTGGCAGCGGGCTGGTGGTGCGCGGGCTGTGGCGCGATCGCGAGGCGGTGCGTATCCGTCTGCAAGACGGGCTGGGGGGCTGGGGCCTGGGTGAGACGCTGCCCCTGCCCGGCTACAGCCGCGACGACGCCGCGGCAGCCGAACGCGTGCTGGGCGAGTTGGCGGCCGCACTCTCGACGCGTGGCCTGTGGGTGCCGCCCGGGCCAACGGGTGCCCTCTTGATCGATACCGTGCTGGCGCCGCATGCCGAGCTGCTTGCAAATTCGATGAGCGCACGCTTTGCACTGGAGTGCGCGCTGCTGGACCTGCTGGCGCGCCGCGACGGGCTCAGCGCCGCCGCCTGGCTGGCCGAAGGCCGCGCGCGGCAGGCGGTGCCCGTGAGCGTGCTGCTGCCGGATGCGGCAGACGCCGCCATCGCCGAAGCCGCAGCGGCCGCGGCGCGCGGCCACACCGTGCTGAAACTGAAGATCGCGCACCCCGACCGCAGCGAGCGCGAGGAACAGGCGTTGCTGGCCGCCGTGCGCGCCGCGGCCGACGCCGCGGCCGGCCGGCCGCTGCAGGTGCGCTTGCGGCTGGACGCCAACGGGGCGCTGTGCCCCGAAGCGGTCGTCCCCCGGCTGGCGGCGCTGCGGCGCCATGGCGTCGAACTGGTCGAGGAGCCGGTCGCCGGCGCGGCGCTGCTGGCCCTGCCGCCCCTGCCGCTGCCCTGGGCGGCCGACGAGTCGCTGGCCGACGCGGCGCTGGCCGAAGCCCTGCTCGCCCTGCCGCCGGGGCGCCGACCCGCGGCGCTGGTGCTCAAGCCGGCGCAGCTGGGGCTGACCTGTTGCCTGCGCCTGGCCGCCGCCTGCGCCAGGCACGGCGTGGGGGTCATCGTCACCCACAGCCTGGACGGCGACGTCGGCCACGCTGCCGCCTGCGCGCTGGCCGCCGCGCTGCCGCAGCCGCCCTGGCCCTGCGGGCTGGCGCCGCACCCCGGGCTGCGCCATCCAGCGACCGCGCAACCCTGGCTGCCCGTGCCGACCGCGCCGGGTCTGGGCGTGCCCGAGTGGAAGGAAGTCGGCTGACCGTGCCGCCGCCACTCACCCTTGGCGACGCCCTGCGCAGCGCAGCCCGGCACGCGCCCGGCGAGGTGGCGCTGGTCGGCGACGGCGGCGCGCTCACCTGGGCCGCACTGGCCGATCGCGTCGAATTGGTTGCGGCCACGCTGAGGGCCGTGGTTGCGGCCGACGGGGAGGCCATCGAAGGCACTATCGAAGGCACCACCGAAGGTACCAGCGAAGGCGCGAGCGAAAGACGCCGCACACGCGGCACCGCGCCGCGCCCGCACGCGGTCGCCCTGCGCCCGGACCGTGACGATGTGATCGTGCTGCTGGCCCACGCCGTGGCCGGCATTCCCTTGCTGCCGCTGCACCCCGCGCTGCCCGAGGCCGATGCTGCCCGGCTGGCCGCTGCGGCCGGCGCGCGGCGGCTGGCGCTGGCGCAGTGCCTGCAAGATTCGCCCGCCTACGCGGCCGTGGCATCGCGATCGGCAAAACAGCGCGCCGCTCGCGCACCGGGGGCCGACGACGACCTGTTCCTGGTGCCCACCTCCGGTTCGTCGGGTACGCCCAAGGTAGCGCGCCTGACCCACCGCGCGGTGCTGGCCGCCGCCGCGGCACTGAACGAACGGCTGCCGTTCGGGCCGCAGGACCGCTGGATCCTGACGCTGCCGCTGTCGCACGTCGGCGGGCTGTCGGTGGTGACACGCTGCCTGTGCGCACGGCGCGCCATCGTGCTGGTGCCACGCTTTGCCGAGGAAGCGGTGTGGACGGCCATGGCGCGCGACGGCGGCACGCGGCTGTCGGCCGTGCCGGCCATCGCCGACCGACTGCTGCACGCCGACCGCAGCGGCCGACTGGCGGGCCTGAGCCTGATGATGCTCGGCGGCCAGGCCGCGCCACTGGCGCTGCGGCGCGCTCTGGCCGAGGCCGGCACGCCCGCCGTGGCCAGCTACGGCCTGACCGAAAGCTGCGCCGCCGCCACCTGTGAAACGCCGGGGAACGCTGGCCGTCTGCTGCCCGGCTGCGGCACGGCTCTTCGCGACGTGACCGTCACCATTGCCGGCGACGACGGCGCGGCGCTGCCCGCCGGCACGCCGGGACGCGTCCTGCTCGCCAGCCCGGCGCTGCTGGCCGGTTATGCGGGGCAGCCCGAACTCGCGGTGCGTGACGCCGCCGGCCGGCTGGACACCGGCGACCTGGGCTGGCTCGACGAAGACAGCCGGCTGCACGTGCAGGGCCGGCGCGCCGAAGTCATCGTCACCGGTGGCGAGAAGGTGGTGCCCGGCGTGGTGGAGGCGGCGCTGCGCGAACACCCGGCGGTGCGCGACGCGGTGGTCTTCGGCCAGCCCGATACCCGCTGGGGCGCCATCGTCTGCGCGGCGGTCGAGGGCACGGACGCCCTGCACGAAGACAGCACCGTGCCAGCGCTGCTGGCCACGCTGCTGCCCCCCTGGGCAAGACCGCGGCAGATGGCGGTGTTCGACGCACTGCCGCGCTTGAATACCGGCAAGGTGGACCGGCGCGGCACCGCAGCCTTCGCGCTGCCGCGCCTGCGGCCGTTTCCGGCGCCGTCTTCCCCCCTCTCCCGCCCCGGCGGGAGAGGACTGGGATGAGGGTGGGCGGCGCCGACAAAGACCCTCACCCCAACCCTCTCCCACAAGTGGGAGAGGGAGTCGACGCCCTGGAACGGCTCCGGGCCAGCTTCAGGCGCCGGCGCCGCCCTCGAAGCGCCCCAGCCGCACCGCCGTGCCGCCGGGCTTGAGGTTGTGCGTTCCGGGCATCACGAGCACGGTGTCGTCGTAAGGAGTCAGCCATACCTGATCGCCGTCCTGCGCGATCGGCGTGCCAGCGCGGGGCACCACCGACAAGCCCACCGTCGGCACCAGGAAACGGAAGTCAGCACTGCGGGCCACCACCGCCTCGGTGACGCGAACCAGACGCTGCGCGGCCGGCAGCGGCCGGCGCACGTTGGCCTGCACCCAGGCCGCAGCGGCCAGGCCGGCCAGGCCCAGGAAACGCACCAGCGTGTCCACCGCCACGTCGGCCGCGCCGGCTTCCCAGTGGTAGCCGCACTCCACCAGCAGCGCACGCCGCGGGCTCGCCGGGTCACCGAAGCCGCCACGCTCGATCATGCGCAGCCCCGCCGGGTGGCCGGTGTCGATGAGCAGGTCGGCCGGCACGCCGAGTTCGCGCGCCAGCGCCGCATTCTTGTCCACTGTGCCGCACACCATGAGCGGCCGGCAGGGCTCGCTCATGGAATGGATGTCCAGCAGCAAGTCGGCGGCGTCGACGAAGGGTTGCAGCTGCCGCGCACGTTTCAGCTCGACCGAATCGCGCGGGCCGAAGAGCGCATCGTCGGCCCAGACGCGGTTGAAGTCCTCGTCGACGAAGCGCGACGGGTAGGGGTCGGCGGCGTCGAAGCGCGCATAGGCTTCCACGTTGCCGAAGGCCAGCGTCAGCGTGCCGCGCCGCGGCTTGAAACCCTGGCGCAGCAGGCCGTCCAGTGCGATGGCGCCGCAGATTTCGTTGCCATGCGTCAGCGCCTGGACCATGACGTTCGGGCCAGGCGCGGCGGCTTCGAAGCGGTGCACGAAATCGACGCCGGTGTTGCCCACTCTCCAGGGCGTGATGTCGGGCGGGCTGAGTTCAACGGGCAGGGGTGGGCTCATGATCACGGGCAGGGGTATCGGGAACGTGGCGCCGCACCGAATTCGGGCGCGCAGGTGGTGCGGAGGTGGTGCGGTCGCGGTCGCCGAGCACGATGTCGGCGCGCGGCCGGCCGACCACGCCTTCGGTCGACACGCTGGGGGTCGGGCCGTACACGACGAGAACGGGGACTTTCATGAAGCGCAGTATCGCTGGGGCGCGGCTACGGGGCGACCCGGATGGTTGCTGCGGGGCGACCCGATAGCATCGACCCGCGTTTTCCCGGCAGGCCGGGTTTTTCATCACACGCCGCGCGGCACCGGCCGTCGCCGCCAGGAGGTTCCCCATGCAAGAACGTGAACTGCGCGAATTGATCGAAGACGTGCGCCGCGGCAAGCTGCCGCGCCGCCACTTCATGCAGCAGATCGTGGGCCTGGGCCTCACCGCGCCGATGGCTTCGATGATGCTCATGCATGCGGGCATCGCGCAGGCGCAGACCGCCCTGCCCTACAAGCCCACCAAACGCGGCGGCGGCGGCGCGCTCAAGGTGCTGTGGTGGCAAGGCCCGGTGCTGCTGAACCCGCAGTTCGCCACCGGCACCAAGGAACAGGAAGGCTCGCGCATCTTCTACGAGCCGCTGGCGGCCTGGGACGCCGGCGGCAACCTGGTGCCCGTCCTGGCCACCGAGGTGCCCACGCGCGAAAACGGTGGCCTCTCGGCCGACGGCAAGAGCGTCACCTGGAAGCTGAAGAAGGGCGTGACCTGGCACGACGGCCAGCCCTTCACGGCCGACGACGTGGTCTTCAACTGGGAATACCACAAGGACCCGGCCACCAGCACCAGCTGGATCAGCACCTACCGCGACATCAAGGTCACCAAGGTCGATTCGCACACGGTGAAGATCGACTTCCCGAAACCCACGCCGTTCTGGGCCGAGCCCTTCGTGGGCACGGTGGGCATGATCATTCCCAAGCACGTGTTCGCGCCCTACATCGGCGCCAAGTCGCGCGAGGCGCCGGCCAATACGCGGCCGGTGGGCACGGGGCCTTACAAGGTCGTCGACTTCAAGCCCGGCGACCTGGTGCGGGCCGAGATCAACAACAACTACCACATCGCCAACCGGCCGCATTTCGACACCTTCGAGATGAAGGGCGGCGGCGACGCCACGAGCGCCGCGCGCGCCGTGCTGCAGACCGGCGAATACGACTTCGCCTGGAACCTGCAGGTGGCCGACGAGGTGCTCAAGGGCCTGGAGGCCGGCGGCAAGGGCAAGGTGGAGGTGGTGCCAGGCGGCAATATCGAATTCATCCAGCTCAGCGTCACCGACCCCTGGAACGAGGTGCAGGGCGAGCGCGGGCATGTCAGCAGCAAGCACCCGGCCTTCAGCGACAAGGCCGTGCGCGACGCCATGGCGCTGCTGGTCGACCGCAAGAGCGTGCAGGACTTCATCTACGGCCGCACCGGCGTGGCCACGGCGAACTTTCTGAACAACCCGCCGCGTTTCCGCAGCCCGAACCTGAAGTTCGAGTTCAACGTCGACAAGGCCAACCAGATGCTCGACGCCGCGGGCTGGGCGCGCGGCAGCGACGGCATCCGCGCCAAGGGCGGCACCAAGCTGAAGTTCGTTTTCCAGACCTCGGTGAACAAGCCGCGCCAGGATACGCAGGCCATCGTCAAGAGCGCCTGCAGCAAGGCCGGCATCGACCTGGAACTGAAGAGCGTGACGGCCGCGGTGTTCTTCGGCGGCGACCAGGCCAACCCGGACACCTACACCAAGTTCTGGGCCGACATCCAGATGTACACCACCACCATGACGCAGCCCGACCCGCAGCTGTTCATGGAGCAGTACTGCAGCTGGGAGATCGCGCAGAAGGAAAACAAGTGGGCCAAGCGCAATATCCTGCGCTGGAAGAACGACGAATACGACGCCGCTCACCTGGCGGCACAGAGCGAGCTCGATCCGGTCAAGCGCGCGGCACTGTTCATCAAGATGAACGACCTCATCGGCAACAGCAACCACGTCATCCCGGTGGTGTTCCGCCCGCGTGTGTCGGCCACCAATGTGAAGCTGTCGGCGCCGCTGTCGGGCTGGGACAACGACATGTGGGCGCTGGCGCACTGGTACAAGGACGTTTGACCACCGGATGATGCGACCGCCGGGCGACCCCTCGAACAAGCGTTGACGTCGCCTTGGGCACCTACATCCTGCGCCGACTGCTGATCGCGGTGCCCAGCCTGCTGGGCATCAGCCTGGTGCTGTTTACAGTGCTGGCGCTGGCGCCGGGCGACCCTTTCGAGGAACTGGCGACCAACCCCAACGTGCCACCCGAGGTGCGCATGGCGCTGCGCGCCTCGCTGGGGCTGGACGACCCGGTCTGGCAGCGCTATATCCACTGGCTGACGAGCATGCTCAAAGGCGAGTGGGGCTTCTCGTTCATCAGCCGCATCGACGTGGACCAGCTCATCCTGCAGCGGCTGCCGGTCACCATTGCCATCATCGGCCTGTCGCAACTGCTGGCGCTGCTGATCGCGTTGCCGGTGGGCGTACTGGCCGCCGTCAAACCCTATTCGTGGTTCGACCGCATCGCCAGCACGCTGTCGTTCATCGGCTTTTCGCTGCCCACCTTCTTCACCGGGCTGCTGTTCATCCTGTTCTTCAGCATCACCCTCGACTGGTTTCCCTTCGTCTTCCAGGGCGACGTGGCGGCCACGGGCTGGCAGTGGTGGGTGGTGCAGTTCAAGCAGGCCATCATGCCGATCATGGTGCTGGGCCTGTTCCAGGCCGCGAGCTGGATGCGCTACGTGCGCTCGAGCGTGCTCGACGTGGTGCGGCTGGACTACGTGACCACCGCGCGCAGCAAGGGCCTGAAGGAACGCATGGTCATCCTCAAGCACGTGGTGCGCAACGCGCTGATCCCGGTGGTGACGCTGGTGGCGCTGCAGGTGCCGGGCATCTTCGGCGGCGCCATCGTCACCGAGCAGATCTTCCGCATTCCCGGCATCGGCAGCCTGCTCATCGACAGCATCCTGCGCAACGACACGCCGGTGATCATGGCGGTGACTTTCGTCTTCGCCTGCCTCGTGGTGCTGTTCAACCTGATCGCCGACCTGCTGTATGGCTGGCTCGACCCCCGCATCAGTTACCGCTGAGGCGGCCGGCGGTCGCCGACCGGTCAGCACCTCGCCCTGGGCCGAGGCCTGGCGGCGCTTCAAGCGCCACCGCCTGGCGCTGGCCAGCCTGTGGCTGCTGGCGCTGCTGTCGCTGGTGGTGCTGCTGGGGCCGCTGGTCTACAAGGTGGGCATCAACGACATCGACTTCACGGCGCGCCTGAAGGGCCCCTCGGGCGCGCACCCGCTGGGCACCGACGACCTGGGCCGCGACCTGCTGGCGCGCATGCTCTACGGTGGCCGCATTTCGCTGGCGGTGGGCTTCGCGGCCATGTTCACCGGCATCCTCATCGGCATCATCGTCGGCGCCATCGCCGGCATCTCGCGCGGCTGGATCGACACCGTGCTGATGTGGGTCACCGACCTCTTCCTGAGCCTGCCCACGCTGCCGGTGCTGTTGCTGCTGATCTTCTTCTTCCGCGACGCGCTGAAGGCCGTGTTCGGGCCCGAGGTGGGCATCTTCCTGCTCATCGTGCTGGTCATCGGGGGCCTCTCCTGGATGCCGGTGGCGCGGCTGGTGCGGGCGCAGTTCTTCAGCCTGCGCGAGAAGGAATTCGTCGAGGCCGCGCGCGCTTTGGGCGCCAGCGTGCCGCGCCAGGTGGTGCGGCACATCCTGCCCAATGCGCTGGGGCCGGTGATCGTGGCGGCCACCATCAATATCGCCGCCGCCATCATTGCCGAGAGCACGCTGAGCTTCCTGGGCCTGGGCTTCCCGCCCGACATTCCCACCTGGGGACGCATCCTCAACGACAGCCGCGACTACCTGGACATCGCCACCCACTGGGCGGTGTTCCCGGGCATGGCGATCTTCATCGCCGTGCTGACGATCAATTTCATCGGCGACGGCCTGCGCGACGCGCTCGACCCGCGGCGGGTGTTATGAGCCAGCGCCTGCTCGACATCCGCGGCCTGAAGACCCACTTCAAGACCGACGACGGCTGGCTGCATGCCGTGGATGGCGTGGACCTGTTCATCGACGCCGGCGAAACGCTGGGCGTGGTGGGCGAAAGCGGCTGCGGCAAGAGCGTCACCGCCAAGACGGTGATGAAGCTCATCGACATGCCGCCGGGCAAGATCGTCGCCGGCCAGGTGCTGTGGAAGGGCCGCGACCTGGTGCCGCTGCCGCCGGACGAGATGCAGAAGATCCGCGCCAAGGAAATCGCCATCGTCTTCCAGGAGCCGATGACGAGTCTGAACCCGGTCTTCACGGTGGGCGACCAGATCGCCGAGAGCGTGCGACTGCACGAGGGCTTGTCGCGCAAGGCGGCGATGGACCGCGCGGTGGAGATGCTGCGGCTGGTGCACATTCCCATGGCCGAACGCCGCGTGCGCGACTACCCGCACCAGTTCAGCGGCGGCATGCGACAGCGCGTGATGATCGCCATTGCGCTGGCCTGCAACCCCCAGCTGCTGATCGCCGACGAGCCGACGACGGCATTGGACGTCACCATCCAGGCGCAGATCCTGGACCTGATGGGTGAACTGAAGGCCCGCCTGGGCATGGCGGTGATGCTGATCACGCACGCCATGGGCGTGGTGGCCGAGACGGCGCAGCGCGTGGTGGTGATGTACGCCGGCCAGGTGGTGGAAGAGGCGCCGGTGGAGGAACTTTTCGCGCATCCGCGCCACCCCTATACGCAAGGGCTGATCCGCAGCATCCCGCGCATCGATACCGCGGCCACGCACAAGGTGCGGCTGGCGGCGATTCCGGGCACCGTGCCCAAGCTCATCGAGCCGGCCGAGGGCTGCCGTTTCGCCGGTCGCTGCGCGCATGTGTGCCCCGCCTGCACGAGTGCGACGCCGCCGCTGGTGGAGGTGGCGCCCGGGCACAAGGTGGCCTGCATCCTGGAGACCGCTTCGTGAACGCGCCGCGGCCGGAAACGACGCTGCCGCCCGCGAAACAGCTGGACGTGCCCTTGCTCAAGGTCGAGAACCTGGTCAAGCGCTTCCCCATCAAGGGCGGCCTGTTCTCGCGTGTCGTGGACCATGTGCACGCGGTGGACGGCGTCAGCTTCGAATTGGCCGCCGGCGAAACGCTGGGCGTGGTCGGCGAAAGCGGCTGCGGCAAGAGCACCACCGGCCGCTGCATCCTGCGCTTGATCGAGCCGACCTCGGGCGAGGTGTCGTTCGAGGGCCGCAGCGTCACCGCCGCCGGCAAGAGCGAACTGCGTGCGCTGGCGCGCGACATGCAGATCATCTTCCAGGACCCGTATGCCAGCCTGAACCCACGCATGACGGTGGGCGCCATCATTGGCGAGGCGTTGATCATCCACAAGCTGACGAAGACGCCCGGCCAGTATCACGACCGCATCGTGCAGCTGCTTGAAACCGTGGGCCTGGCGGCCGACCACATGCGGCGCTTTCCACATGAATTCAGCGGCGGACAGCGCCAGCGCATCGGCATCGCGCGCGCGCTGGCCGTGAGCCCGAAGCTCATCGTCTGCGACGAGGCAGTCAGCGCGCTGGACGTATCGATCCAGGCCCAGGTGATCAACCTGCTGGAAGACCTGCGCAGCCAGTTCAATCTGAGCTACATCTTCATCGCGCACGACCTGAGCGTGGTGGAGCACATCAGCCACCGCGTGGCGGTGATGTACCTGGGCCGCATCGTCGAGATCGCTTCGAGCAAGGCGCTGTATACGAACCCGCTGCACCCCTACACGGAAGCGCTGCTGTCGGCGGTGCCGCTCCCCGACCCCAGCGTCAAGCGCAAGCGCATCCCCCTGCAGGGCGACGTGCCCAGCCCCATCCACCCGCCCCAGGGCTGCCACTTCCACACACGCTGCCCGATTGCGAAGCACCCGCTGTGCAGCACGGAGAAACCGGTGTTGAAGCCAGCCGGCGAAGGCCATTGGGTGGCCTGCCACCTGCGCGGTTGACCCCTTGGCTGGCGCCAACCGAAGAAGCAGAACGGAAAGCCCTGCGGCGCCTGTTCAGGCGTGGTTGGACGTACGCCGCGCCCAGTCGGCACACAGGCGATGCAGTTGTTCCAGGCCGTCGGTCAGGGCCGCCGGGCCGGGCTGCAGGATGTCGCAGGACTTGATCTCGTGCAGCCGGCCCTGCAGCACCGCCGGCACGCCGGCCCAGCCGTCGCGCGCTGCCACTTTCTCGGGGCGAAATTTCTTGCCGCACCAGGAGCCGACGATGAGATCGGGCGCGCGGTGCGCGGGCTCCAACGGGTCGGCGATGACGCGGTCGCGGCCCATCGATTGCAGTGCCAGTTCGGGGAAGATATCGTCTCCGCCGGCGATGCCGACCAGCTCCGACACCCAGCGGATGGCACTGATCATCGGTTCGTCCCACTCCTCGAAATAGACACGCGGCCGGCGCGGCCAGGCCGCGGCCACTGCGGCGATCTCGGCGTGCCGTGCCTGGCAGGTCGAAATCCAGGCCTCGGCGCGCTCGTGCGCCCCCACCAGGGCCGCCACCAGCCGCAGCGTGGCGAAGATCTCGGCCACGCTGCGCTGGTTGGTGATGAAGACATTCAGGCCGGCGCGGATGAGCTTGTCGGCCAGCGCGGCCTGCATGTCGGAAAAGCCAATCACCAGGTCGGGTTGCAGCGCCACGATGCGGTCGATCTTGCCGTCCAGGAACGCCGACACGCGCGGCTTCTCCTGCCGCGCCCGCCTGGGCCGCACGGTGTAGCCGCTGATGCCGACGATGCGCGCGTCCTCCCCCAGCAGGTACAGCCACTCGGTGGTTTCCTCGGTGAGGCAGACGATGCGCTGCGGTCCCACGCCCGGCCCCATCACAACGCCGGCAATGCCACCCAGCGCGGGCCCGAGGGCGAGGCCACGCACTCCACACTGAAGGCGGCGCCGAAGACCGCCACCAGCGCCGCACGCAATTCGGCGGCGGCGGGTGCGCCGTCGGCCACCAGCCGGCCCTGGTCCATGACCAGCACGCGGTCGGCGGCCAGCGCCAGCGTCACGTCGTGCAGCACCGAAAGCACGGCGCAGCCGCTGCGGGCGCGCGCCGCCAGGCTGCGCAGCAGCGCACGCTGGTGCGGCGCGTCCAGGTGCGTGGTGGGTTCGTCCAGCAGCAGCAGCGGCGAGCCCACGGCCAGTGCGCGCGCCAGCAGCACGCGCTGGCGCTCGCCGCCGGAGAGTTCACTCAACCGGCGCGCAGCAAATTCGGTGCAGGCGGTTTCGGCCATGGCCGCGCCGACGGCGGCTTCGTCGCTGGCATCGGGCGCACCGAACAGTCCGTGCCGCGGCAGCCGGCCCAGGCGCACGACATCGCCCGCGGCAATATCGCCGTCGGCTTCGCCCTGCTGCGACAACCAGGCCAGCCGCTGCGCACGCTCACGCGTCGGCCAGTCGTGCAGCGCCCGGCCGGCCAGGCGCACGCTGCCGCCGTCGGCGCCGCGCAGACCGGCCAGCAATTGCAGCAGCGTGCTCTTGCCGGCGCCGTTGGGGCCGACGAGTGCCACCCATTCGCCACCGCGCAAGGCCAGCGAAACGGCGTCGACGACACGCCGGCCGCCCAGGCGCAGCGTCAGCCCCTCGGCCTGCAGCAGCGGTGTCGCATCGGCCTTCATCGCAGCGCCTTCATCCCAATACCGTTCAGCGCGCCAGCCGCTGCCGCAGCAGCAGCATCAAATAGCCGCCGCCGAAGACCGCGGTGAGCACGCCCACCGGCAGTTCCTGCGGCGCGATCACGCTGCGCGCGGCAATATCGGCCGCCAGCAACAGCACACCGCCGGCCAGTGCCGACAGCGCCAGCAGCGCACCATGCCGCGCCACTACCAGCCGTCGCACCAGGTGCGGTGCCACCAGGCCGACGAAGGCCACCAGCCCGGCCTGCGCCACTGCGGTGCCGGTGGCCAGCGCCATCAACGCCACCAGCGCCAGCCGCAGGCGCGGCAGCGGCAGGCCCAGGCTGGCCGCGCTGGCCTCGCCCAGCACCAATGCGTCGAGCGTGCGCGACAGCTTCACCGCCAGCGGCAGCACCAGCGCCAGCGCCGCGGCCAGCACCGCCACGCTGGGCCAACCGAAGAAACTGGTGGTGCCGAGCAGGAACACCTGCTTGCCGCGCAAGGCCTCGGGCGAAAGCAGAATCACCAGGTCCGACAAGGCCGTCAGCAGCACGCCCACCACCACGCCGGCCAGCAGCAGCACCATGGGCCGCCCGGCACCGCGCGCCAGCACCAGCGTCAACGCCATGCCGGCCAGAGCGCCGCCAAAGGCCGCACCGACCAGGCCCAGGCGCAGCAACAGGCTCGTTGCCGCCAGGCCCAGGCTGGCGCCGAGCAAGCCACCGGCGGCCAGCACCAGCACCACGCCCAGGCCGGCACCGGCCGCCGAGCCCAGCAGGTAGGGGTCGGCCAGCGGGTTGCGGAACAGGCCTTGCGCGATGGCACCCGACAAGCCCAGCAACGCCCCGGCGAGCAAGGCGCCCAGGCTGCGCGGGGCGCGGATGGCGGTGATCAGCTCCGCGTCTTCGCCCCAGGCGAAGGACCAGCCCTGCGCGCCTGCCGCCAGACCCAGCAGCACCAGCAGCAGCGCCACCGCGGCCAGAACAACGCCCAGGCCGAGCGGCGTGCCCAGACGACCCGGCGCGCCCCCTGCCGGTGCCACCGGAGCCGCCGTGGCGCCGGCGGTGCGAGCGGAGTGCGCGGGGATCATTGGGGCATGCCACCCAGCCGCACCAGGCAGTCGGCAATGGCCTCGGCGGCGGCGCCCAGGCGTGGGCCGGGACGCACCAGGGTGTCGTAGGCGCCAGGGCCGAAGCCGCAGACCTGCCCGCGCTGCAGCGCCAGCAGGGACTTCCAGCCCGGGCGGCGGGGCATCTCGGCCACCGCCGCGGTGGTGGCCATCACCAAGGCCGGCTGGGCCCGCAATACGAATTCGGGGTTGAGCTGCGGAAACGGCCCCATCGACGCCGGCACGATATTGACGAGCTGCAGCCGCGCCAGCAGTTCACCCACGAAAGAAGCCTCGCCAGCCGCGTAGGGGTTGGCGGCGATCTCGAAATACACCGTGCGGCCACGCAAGGCCGGCGGCACGCGGGCCGCCGCGGCGGCGATGCGCGACTCGATACGCGCCACCAGCGCCGCGCCGGCCGCCGGCTCGCCCAGCGCCAGCGCCACGCGCTCGATGACACGCTGCGTCTCGGCGCCATTGCGCGGCTCCAGCGCCAGCACCGGCAGGCCCAGCGCCTCCAGGCGGTCGATGGCGCGCGCCGAGACTGCCGCCAGCACGAGGTCGGGCTTGAGTGAGACGATGCGCTCGATCTGCGAGTCTTCCAGTCCGCCCAGCTTGGGCAAGGCACGCACCGCTTCGGGCCAATTGGAAAAGCGGTCGGTACCGACGAGTCGGGCGCAGGCCTGCAGTTCGCACACGGTCTCGGTGAGCGACGGCAGCAGCGACACGATGCGCTGCGGCGGCGCCGGCAGCGTGAGCGTGCGGCCGCGGTCGTCGGTGACCTGCACCGCAGCCGCTGCCACGGCGGCCCCGCCCGCCAGGGCCAGGGCCAGCAGCGTGCGGGCCGCGAACCGAAGCAGAGGGGTCTTCATGGCGAGGCGGCCGTCAGTCATCGCGGCGCATACCGCAGCACCAGCCAGGCCTGGCGGCCCAGGCCCTGGTAGTCGCGCACGGGTTCACGGTCTTCGTCGGTGGCATTCAGCAGCTTGGCCTGCAGCGACCAGGGTCCGGTGATCTGCCAGGTGGCGGCCAGGTCCAGCGTGGTCTCGGCGGCCAGTTGCTTGCCGCCGTCGGGCCGCTCGCCCACATACAGCACGCTGGCCGCCCAGGACCAGGCGCCCGCGGTCCAGTCGGCGCCCAGCGTGCCCTGGTGTTCGGCGCGCCGCGGCAAGGGGTCGCCGGTGGCGTCGTCGCTGGCGTCGAGCCAGTCGTATTGCGCCTTCAGCGCCAGCGGGCCGGCGCGGTGCGCAGCCGCCAGCGTGGCGCCCTGCAGCGTGGCGCTCTTCACATTGGCCGCGCAGCCGAAGTCGTAAGCCGGATCGGCCGGGCAGCGGCTGCGATCGGCCTCGTAGCCGATGAGATCGCTGACGCGGTTGCGGTAGACGGTGGCCGAGGCTTCGCTGGCGCCGCCCTGCCACGACAGACCGGCTTCGATGCTGCGACCGCTTTCGGGCTGCACC